>NZ_SMKT01000380.1 GCF_004348735.1 Actinomadura sp. KC06 | reverse complement strand
GGGTCGGGGGTAGGCTCGGGGGCGTGCGACGGTTCCTCACCCCTGGCTGGATCGGGCTGCACGTGCTCGCGATCGTGCTGTGCGGCACGTTCCTCGGCTTCGGCTGGTGGCAGTACGACCGGGCCCAGAGCGGCAACGACCGCAGCTGGGCCTACACGTTCGAATGGCCGATCTTCGCGCTGTTCGTGATCGTGATGTGGGTCAAGATGATCCGCGACGAGCGCTCCGGCGCCGCCCCCGCGCCGAAGGTGATCGAGGAGCCCGCCGAGGCCGAGGTGAAGCGGGAGATCATCCGGCGGCAGGAGGAAGAGGACCCGGCGCTCGCGGCCTACAACCGCTACCTCGCGCGGCTCAACTCCCAGAGCGGCGGACGCGGCTGACCCCGCCGCGCGCCCGGCCGCCATGGACGGCGGGCCTGCGGGCCGTCGATGAAAGGTGTGTTCTGTGGAAGGCGCGGTGACCCGGTACCGGATCCTGGCGCTGGTGGTCGGCACGCTGCTGGTGCTGCTGGCGATCGGCATGGTCCTGAAGTACGGCCCGACCGACATGCCCGCCCTGGCGGGCGTCGTGGCGCCGGTCCACGGCTTCCTCTACATGGTCTACCTGCTGGCCGCGTACGACCTGTGGCGGCGCACCGGCTGGCCGCTGAACCGGATGGTGCTGATCGTGCTGGGCGGCATCGTCCCGCTGATGACCTTCTTCGTGGAGCGGCGGATCGTCCAGGACGCGCGGGCGCTGCGCGGCGCCAAGGCCGAGGCGGGCGCCTGACCGTCCCTCCCGGGGGCTGGTAAAACCGCCCGCCCGTCGCGTAACGTTTGACTCAGTCAAACGTTAGGAGGCGGAGCATGGAGGTGACCGAGGGGGACGTCGGCACGGTCCGGGCGTTCAACCGGTTCTACACCGGCGTCATCGGCGCGCTCGGCGAGGGTCACGTCCGGTCCCCGTACTCCCTCACCGAGGCGCGGGTGATCTTCGAGCTGGCGCAGCGGGACGACACCGAGGTCCTCGACCTGCGCCGCGACCTCGGCCTGGACGCCGGCTACCTCAGCCGGATGCTCACCCGGTTCGAGGCCGACGGGCTGGTCGCGCGGGAGCGCTCGCCCGGCGACGCCCGCCGCCAGGTCGTCCGGCTCACCCCGCACGGCCGCGAGGTCTTCGCGATGCTGGACGAGCGGTCCGTGAGCGAGATCCGCGGCCTGCTGGACGGGCTGCCCGCCGGCGACCGGCGGCGCCTCCTCGCCGCGATGCGCACGATCCACGACGTCCTCGGCGACCGGCCGCGCCGCCCGGACGGCGACGTCGTCCTGCGCCCGCTCCGCCCCGGCGACCTCGGCTGGGTGGTGGAGCGCAACGGCGCCCTCTACGACGTGGAATGCGGCTGGGACCGCACCTACGAGGCGCTCGTCGCCAAGGTCGTCGCCGACTACGTCCACGATCACGACCCGGAGCGGGAGAACGCGTGGATCGCCGAATCCGGGGGCGTCCGGGTGGGCGG
>NZ_SMKT01000379.1 GCF_004348735.1 Actinomadura sp. KC06 | reverse complement strand
GCGGTGGGAACCGTGGGAGTGGAGGGATGTGTGGGTGGTGAGGGTGTGCAGCACGGATGGTGGGCGTGTGTCGGCGGACTCCTGGAAATCCAGAGCTGAGTACGGGCAAGTGTGCGGAGCCAGTGAGCTGTCAAGCTGAGCATGTTGCGCTCCTCGTAGCTGGAGGTTTCGATGCGTGCAGGCGTCGTGGTCGCCGCACAGCCCGGTGTGGAGGACCTTGCCGTACAAGCCGAGGAGCTGGGCCTGCACAGTTTCTGGGTCAACGACACCCCGATGGTCCACGGCGACGCCTTCGTCGCCTTGAGCCTGTGCGCGAAGGCCACCAACCGCATCAAGCTCGGCATCGGCGTGACCTCACCGGCGCTGCGCTCGGCCCCGGCGGCCGCGAGTGGACTCGCCAGTCTCAACGCGCTGGCACCGGGCCGGATCATTTGCGGGGTCGGGACTGGAAACACCGCCCGGCGCACGCTAGGCATGCGGCCTACCACGACGGCCACCGTGGAGACCTTCACCGCCGCGTTGCAGGACCTATGCGCTGGACGCACCATCGAGTACCGCGAAGGTGACCGGGTTCGCGACGTCCGTTTCCTGCACGCCGGGGCGCAGGCGAACACGTCCGACCCGATCGAGTTCGTCGTGGCCGCGCTGGGGCCGAAGGCCGCCGCTGTCGCCGGGCGCCGCGGCACCGGCCTGATTTCCTTCGGCCTCCTAGATCCCACCGCCTGGCACGCGCTGCACGACGCCCGCCGTAACGCCGCCCGTGGGACATCCCACGACCCCGACTCCCGCACCGAACCTCGGGCGGATTCCTATGTGGTCACCGCGCTGCACATGCTCGACGAGGACGAGGTCCCCCACAGCGACGCAGCCCGGGACGCGACCGGCCATCTCGTCCTGTCGCTGCTGGCCTTCGCCGCCGACACCGCCGCCGAGACACCTGCCTTCGCCGACCAACTCGGCCCCGCCGAACGCGAGGCGGTGCGGCAACTGCTGGACCGGCGCGGCACCACCGCCGACGCACCCGACCGGCACATCAAGCTCTACCCCAGCTACCTCGGACGCATCGCACCGCAGGACCGGGACCTGATCCTGCCCTCACTGATGAACATCCTGGCCTTGGTCGGCACCCACGACGACCTCCGCGCCCGCATCACCACCCTGCAACAAGCCGGCATCGACGAACTGCTCATCCAGCCGGTGATCGACCCACGCACAGAGATGGCCCAACTGGCGAAACTCCTTTCCTGAGGGAGTCCGATTGCCTGAGGGAGTCCGAATCCGTTACGACGAATGAGACAGAACGTTGGTGGCTCACTGATCAGCTCTGCACGTCTCCCCGTACCTGGCTTTGCACGCGAAGCGATACGCAACAGCGTTGGCCGTGGGCGGGGGGACTGTACAAATAACGGCGGATCTAACGATCAAGGAAGAGACGCCACATGACCGAGACCGCCGAGCCGTCCGCGACCGTGGACGAGTCCGTTGAACAGGGCCAGGACCAGGCCGTGAGGCCGGAG
>NZ_SMKT01000378.1 GCF_004348735.1 Actinomadura sp. KC06 | reverse complement strand
GGGAGCGGGGGCGTGGGCGACTGATGCAGTCGGCGTCGGTCGGCGCCCCCGCACCCTCGGGTTCCGCGGCCTGGTCAGATCCAGGAAACGCCGCGCATGGTGGTATCCCCCTCAGGATGTGCCTGGGGCCGCGAGTCCGCGGGCCCTGATGCGTGGTGATCCGAACGGTCACCCGCACGTGCGTTCCCGAACGTACCTGTTTCACGCCCCTTCCGCACACGTTGCAACTATCGTGTTACACAACGTGATGCGCGTAAGGGGGAAGGATGACGGCAGTGCAGTCGTCCGCCGAGGACCGTGGTGGGGAGCTGCCTCGCAGGCCCAGGCGCCGAGCGCTACTGGGGCGTCCGTCCCTGCTCGTGATCTATGTGCCGGTGGTGGTGGCCGTCCACCTCGGGCTGACCGCCGTGGGGCTGGCCGGCACGCCGCTCCGGGCCGACGACCTGACGACGTTCGCCGCACTCCTGGCGTGCGGTGCGGTGTGCATCGAGGCGACGCGGCGCCTAGGCATGCCGGCCGGTGTCGCCCGCGACCTCCTATCGGCCTGGTGGCTGCCGGTCGCACTCCTGCTGCCGCCGGTCTACGTCCTCCTGATCCCGATACCACTCCAGGCGCTGCTGCAGTTCCGGGTCCGCCGGACCCTGATCTACCGGCGGGCGCTCGTCGCCGCGGCGCACGGGATCGCCGGAGCGTGCGCGTCCATGGTGTTCCACCTGGTGGTGCCCGAACCGCTGGAGGGGGCGCCGCAATGGCTCGTCGACGCCTACCCGGGCATACCGGCCGCCGTGGGGTGCGCGGCGTTGTTCACCGTCGTGAACACGGCGATCGTCGCGGTGGCGGCGCACGCGGCCAACCCCGAGAGCCGCTGGCGGGACGTCCTGTGGACGCGCGAGAGCCTCCTCCTGGACGTGGTCGAACTCTGCGTCGGCATGCTCGTGGCGATCACGAGCGCCCTGTCGCTCGGCCTGCTGATCCTGGCGCTGCCGCCGGTCGTCCTGCTCCAGCGCAGCCTCATGCACCAGCAACTCCAGGCGGCCGCGCGGACGGACGCCAAGACCGGGCTCCTGAACGCGGCGGCCTGGCAGCGGGAGGCCGACACCGAGCTGTCACGCGCGCAGCGGACCCATGCCGCCGTGGCGCTCCTGCTGATCGACATCGACCACTTCAAGCGGGTCAACGACACCCACGGGCACCTGATGGGCGACCAGGTGCTGGTGGGCGTGGCCAGCACGCTCTGCCACCAACTGCGCGATTACGACGTCGTGGGCCGCTTCGGCGGTGAGGAGTTCGTGGTCTTGCTGCCCGGAGCCGACACCGTCGAAGCATGCCGCGTCGCGGAACGCCTCCGGGGACGGGTGCGCCGCCTGGCCGTCCCCGCCGAAGAAGGAACGGTGACGGTCACCGTGTCCGTGGGCGTCGCGCTCTTCCGCACCCACGGCGAGGACCTCCTGGAACTCCTGGCCGCCGCCGACCTGGCCCTGTACCGAGCCAAGTCGTCCGGCCGCGACCGAGTCTGCCTCCCAGCCCTAGAAGGCCC
>NZ_SMKT01000377.1 GCF_004348735.1 Actinomadura sp. KC06 | reverse complement strand
CCCCTCACCGCCCCGCCCATCACCCCGCCCGGACCCGCGGCGGGGGAGGGGGTCGCGACGCCGCCCGGCGCGGCGTTCCCCGGCGAACCGGGCGCCGACGTGTTCGACCTCCTGCGGGCCGCGCCCGCCCGGATCGACCTGACGCCCGGCGTCCCCGACCTGTCGGCGTTCCCCCGCGCCGCCTGGCAGCGCGCCGAACGGACCGTCCTGCGCGACCTGCCCGCCACCGCCCTCGGCTACGGCGACCCCCGCGGCGCGCCCGCGCTGCGCACCGCCGCCGCGCGCTGGCTCGCCCGCAACCGCGGCGTCCGCGCCGACCCCGGCGAGATCGTCATCGTCGCCGGCACCGCGCAGGCCCTCGGGCTCGTCGCCCGCGTCCTGGCCCGCGCCGGCGCCGGCGCGGTCGCCGTCGAGGACCCCGGCTCCCTCGGCGTCCGCCAGCACCTGCGGCACTGGGGCATGCGCACCCCGCCCGTCCCCGTCGACGACGGCGGCGTCCGCGTCGACGCGCTCCGCGCCACCGGCGCGCCCGCCGCGCTGCTCACCCCCGCGCACCAGTTCCCGACCGGCGCCGTCCTGGCCGGGCCACGCCGCCGCGACCTGATGCGCTGGGCCGCGTCCGGCGGCCTGGTCATCGAGGACGACTACGACGCCGAGCACCGCTACGGCCGCCCGCCCGTCCCGGCGCTGCGGTCCATGCTCACCGACCGCGTCTTCTACGCCGGCAGCGTCTCCAAGCTGCTGGCCCCCGCGCTGCGGACCGGGTGGCTGCTGCCGCCGCCCGCCCACCTGGACGCCGTCGTGGACGAAAAACGCTTCGCCGACCTCGGCAACCCGGCGCTGCCGCAGCTCGTGCTGGCCGAGCTGATGGAATCGGGGGAGATGGAGCGGCGCCTGCGGCTGCTGCGCCGCCGCCACCGCCGCCGCCGCGACACCATGATCGACGCGATCGCCGAGCACCTGCCCGGCGCGGCCGTGCACGGCGCCGCCGCGGGCCTGCACCTCACCGTCACCTTCGACCCTTCCTCCGGCGGACGAGCGGCCCGGTTCGGCGACACCGATCTCGCCGCGGCGGCGCTGGAACGCGGCGTGAAGACCCAGCCGCTGTCCTGGCACGCCCAGCTCCCCGGACCGCCGGGCCTGGTCCTCGGCTACGCCGCCGTGCCCGCCTCCGACATCACCGCCGGGATCGCCGCGATCGGCAAAGCCCTCCGCGACCTGCCCTGACCCGCACCACGGGTCAGGTGGTGAGGGCCTCGGCGTCCCACAGATCGCGGTACGCGCCCGGCGCCGCCAGCAGATCGGCGTGCCGGCCGCGCTGCACCACCCGGCCCCGGTCCAGCACGACCACCTCGTCGGCCGCGTCCAGCGCCGCGAGCCGGTGCGTCACCAGCAGCAGCGTCCCACCGCCCGGACGCGACAGCAGGTCCCGGGTGACCGCGTCGGCAATGGCCGGGTCCAGCGCCTCGGCCGGCTCGTCCAGCACCAGCACCGGCGGGTCGGCCAGCAGCGCCCGCGCCAGCAGCAGCCGCTGCCGCTGCC
>NZ_SMKT01000376.1 GCF_004348735.1 Actinomadura sp. KC06 | reverse complement strand
GTAGCCGGCCGATCATTCATCTGGTGGGCCGCGTCCGCCCGGTCGTCCTGCGCCGCCCCACCGACTGACCACGAAGCGCAGAACGTCAAGGAGAGTTCCGCAGGGAGCGTGCGGCCGACGAGGCGCAGGGCCTGAGGAAGCCCTTCTAACGCCTGCCGCACCAACCCCGCGGCCCACCAGATGAATGATCGGCCGGCTACTGCGGAGTGAATTCCGTGATGGCGCGTCCGGCGTTCCAGAGTTCGGTGACGTGGTAGGCGAAACGGTCGTAGAGCCCGTCGTCCTGCTGGCGCTGTATGTGGAGCATCGGAGAGTCGTGGCCCACCAGGTGCGCGAGGTGCGGAGTCACGAGCATCTCGTCATCGAAGACGAAGACGCTCATGGCGATGTGGTCATCGCCGTAGCGAACCTCGATGCCCGGCACGTCCGCGACCTTGGAAAGCTCGTCGAGGGTGATCTTGATCCGCGTGCTCACGGTGAGCGGCACTGATTCGAGTTGCTCGCGGTGCCGCGTGACGTCGCTTTCCGGGTCTCCGACCAGGAACCTCACGCGGCAGCCGCCTTCGGCCTTACGGCGGAGGACGGTCCGGAGGTTGGGGATCTCCAGCCACAGGAAGTAGTTCGTGTAACCGGCGAAGGTCAGTTCCTTGCTCGCCTCGCCGATGAGGCGGCGCCAGACGGACTTGGGGCAGGCCGAGCGGTAGGGGTACACCGCCGCGATCTCGCGGTCCGGTCCTGTTTTCACGTTCTTGCGGATGGCGTCAGGCCACAACATGCCCTCATCAACTCCCAAGGCGTCCGAAGCTGCCCAGCGGTGACGCGGGTGCGGTGTGCGATCTTCTTCGGCTACCCACCGGGCCACGGTCTTGACGTCCACTTGACAAGCTTCGGCGAGTTCCTGCTCTGTCAGTCTCGCACTAGTCATGGCCTGTCGTAGCGCATCGTTCGGCACATCAACACCCTCTCGCCGGGACGGTGGGACGTTCTCGACGCTAGCTCGGAAACGTCCTAGACGTCCTGGGAACGGTGTTCAAGCGTCCGGCAGCTCGGACGCATCCTCGATGCCTCACGACAAGACGGGCCCGGACGCAGCGATTGCCCCGCTGGCCGAGCCCTTGACCGGAAGGTGGTTCCGGCCCATGGCACATGGTAGATGCGAGGCGTTGAACGAACTGGCGGCGGAGCGGGCCGTGCTCGTACTGCGGCAGCTGGCGCGGTGGTCGTGATGGGTTGCGGACCGGTAGGCGCGGACGTGGTGCCCGATGCCGGGCTGGACCTGACGTGCCTGGCCGCGCGGACGGTACCGGGACAGGTTCGGACGCTGGTGGAGTTGCGCCTGGCTTCGTGGGGGCTGGACGCGCTGCGCGACGACGTGACGCTGATCGCCAGCGAATTGGTAACGAACGCCGTTCGGCACACGCCCAAGCAGGGGATCCGCATGCGGCTCATGCGCGAGGCGGGCGGAGTGCTGCTGGCGGATCGCCCCGCTCGTCGCCGGTTTCGGCCACCGCACCTGGACACGAGGCGGCGCGTGATCTTGACCGGGGTGTTGCGGTCGGCCGTGGGGCGG
>NZ_SMKT01000375.1 GCF_004348735.1 Actinomadura sp. KC06 | reverse complement strand
GGGGCCGGCGGGGACTGCGTCGAGGACGGTCCGGACGACGGCGTCGGAGCCGGGGTGGGCTGGAGCGGGAGCTGCTGGCCGCCGGTGCCGTAGGACGACCCGCCCCCGCCGCCGGGCAGCGGCATCGGGCCGGTGGTCATGCCGGGGCCGCCGGTCGTCCCGGGGCCGCCCATGCCGGGGCCGCCCATGCCGGTGCTGCTCATGCCGGTGCTGCTCATGCCGGTGCCGCTCATGCCGCTGCCGCCGCTCATGCCGCCGGTCATCGCGGGGCCGAGGTCGCGGACGGGCGGGGCGGGCGACGACGGCGGCTGCCCGCTGATCGGGGACGAGGGCGGCGGGCCGTTGTGCGCGGCCGGCTGGAGGTGGCCGAGGCTGCCGCCGTGGCCGTTGGCGCCGTGCCCGTTGGACAGCGGGCCCGCGCCGAGCGAAGAGCCGGCCGTCCCGTCCATGCCGGTGAGCAGGTTGACGTAGGGCCGCAGGTGCCCGGAGCCGATCTCGATGAGGTCGTCGCATTCCTGCCGCAGCACCCGCGAGATCGTCCAGTTGCCGTCGACGGCGACGTGCACGACGGTGACGCGGATGCCGAGGTCCTGCGCGTCGGCGACGACCTGGGCGAGGTCCTCGTCGCCGGTGACCAGGACGGCGTCGGTGAGCGCGCCGTTGCGGGCGAGGGTCATCAGGTCGCGGTGGATCTCGGTGTCGACGCCCTCGCGGCGGCCGGGCCGGATCCGGCCGAGCCGCAGCTTGAGGCCGGGCAGGTCGGCGAGCGCGTCGTGCTCGGGGGAGCGGCGGCCCTCGACGGTCGCCTCGTACCAGTAGCAGCGCAGCAGCGGCATGCCGGTGCGTTCCCTGGCGAGGTTGCCGAGCAGCTGGAGGACCCCGCCGAAGTCCCACGAGACGGTCTCGCGGTGGCGCGTGCCGTGCACCGCCATCGCGCCGTCGGAAAGCAGGTAGCCGGCGTCTACGAACAGCGCGCAGCGATCCATGCGACACCGCCCTTCCTCAACACGGGACTTCACGGCATGCCCATCCGGCGTAGTGTCCCGGGTCGCCTATAGCGTAGTGAAGCGCGTCAACCCGGTAGGCCAATACGGCGATTCGCCACTCTTTCATGGCAAGCCGCTGGTTGGCGACTCCCCGGTAACAAAGATTCGGGAGCCGCGGCGGACGCTACCAGCCCCGCGGCGCCGGCCCCGCGCTTCCTCATGATCTTTACGGGAAAGGGCAGGTCACGGGCTCAGTCCCGGGGTCCCCGCGACCCTGACTTCAACCCCCCATGGCGACCAGCCTTGAACGTCATCTTCTGCGTCACCCTGTGCGGGACCTTTTGGTGGACGTGCCCGGGCGTGCCGCGCTGTCCCCGGAACGGAACGCCGCGCGGCATGGGCACCTCGACCCGCACCCGAATTTCGGTGTGCTGCCGCGAAACGCGCACCTTGACATGGATCAACGGACCTCCAGGTCGTTCGCTCGGAAGATGGCGTGGCGGTTTCGTCCGCGGGCGTTCGGGCGGCTTCTCGGCGGGCGCCTTCCGGGGCGGCGGTTCGGGCTTCGCGGCGGCCGGACGGAACGGCGGGGGC
>NZ_SMKT01000374.1 GCF_004348735.1 Actinomadura sp. KC06 | reverse complement strand
CGCCCGTCCCGTCAGCCGCCGGATCGTCCAGCCGACCGGGTTCGCCATGTCCCCGTACTCCGACATCGGCCATGCCGGGCCCGCGATCAAACGTCCGCCCGCCGCGCGCCTGTGGCACAGCAGCCCGGGCAGCTCGGGCCCCTAGCGGCTCAGGCGCCCGGGGCCTGGGCCGACGACGTCACCGACATGCACTGGAGCCGCGTGATCTGGAAGACCGTGGCCATGCACAGGGTGGCGGCGAGCGCCTGGAACGCGGCCGCCGCGACGCCGACGTGGACGTCGAAGCGGGCGTCGGCGAGGGTGTCGACGCTGCCGTGGGTGAACGCGCGGCCGAGGAGCAGGCCGAGGAGGGCGCACACCCACCAGGCCGCGACGACGAGGCCCGCGGCCTGGCGCTCGGCCGTCCGGTACCGGCCACTGTTGACCCAGATCTCGTAGACCATCCGCGGCGGCAGCCACAGGTTGACGACCGGGCAGAGCCAGCCGAGCAGGACCCAGGCGCGGTGGTGCCGGTGCGGGCCGGGCGACTGCCGGTACGCGCGCCACAGCCAGGTCAGGTACAGCACCCCGGTGACGACGGCCATGATCGCGCTGATGGCGAACACGTCCGTGTAGGGGGCGAGGATCTCGCCGGTGGCGGCGGGGTCGTAGTTGTCGTGCGTGGCCCCGCGCAGCGGATGGGCGAGGCGGAGCAGGCTGATGCCGGAGCCGAGGGCGACGAACGCGTTGAAGCCGAGCAGCATGAACACGGCGACGCCGACGGCACGGAAGTCGCGGCGCCGCGCCCATGCTCCGCATGCCGGGCAGCGCGTGACCTCGGCGGGGATGATGTCGCCGCACAGCGCACACGGCATGGGTTCACCTCCGACGGCCTTTGCGATTCGCTGCTTTGGATACTACGTACGTTTGACTTGCGCGTCCCACCGCCGGTTCGCGCCGCGGGCGTGTGGATCTTCACACCCGGGGGTGGATCTCAGACCTGGAAGACGAGCCGCGCCGCGACATAGGTGGCGGCGGCGGTGAGGGCCGCCCAGGCGGCGAGACGTCCGAGGCCGCCGGTGCTGAGGAGCCGTTCGGGACGGAAGCCGGTGACGAGCAGCAGCGCCCACCACTCGGCGGCCAGCGCGATCGTCGCGTACAGCGACCCGAAGCCGATCAGCGAGCACGTCAGGACGACGCCCGCCGGGGTGATCGTGTGCGCGAAGAGGGTGGGGCCGCGGGCCGGTCCGTGGACGCCGCAGCGCAGGCGGACGAGGACGACGCCCCACCCGGCGGCGCACAGCATCCACACGGCGACGACCGCCGTGGGCAGCCCGTTCAGCGACTCCGGTGCCAGCGCCCTGTCCTTCCCCATCCGTTCCTCATGCCCTCCGGTCCATGCCTGCCGGAGGATCAGGTCATGAGGCCCGATTCCCATGCCCACGCGGCCGTCTCGACCCGGTTCCGGGTGGCGAGCTTGCGGTGGACGCTGCCGAGGTGCGTCTTGACCGTGGACAGCGACACGTACAGCTCCGCCGCGATCTCCTCGTTCGTCCGGCCGCGGGCGACGAGGCGGACGACGTCCAGCTCCCGGTCGGTGAGGGGT
>NZ_SMKT01000373.1 GCF_004348735.1 Actinomadura sp. KC06 | reverse complement strand
GGGTCAGGCCGGTTGGGGGTCGCCGGGGCGGCAGTGCCGGCACGGCCGGTACCCGGCGGCCCGCGCGGCGGCCAGGTCGGCGAACCCGCGCCGGTGCGCGGGCGTGATCCGCCGCGCGTCCCCGCAGGTGGGGTAGCACACGATCCCGGTGGTGTCGCTGCCGACCAGCCGCACTCCGCGCCGGGCCAGCTCCACGGCCTCCTCGACGTCGACGTCCTCGGCGCGCAGCAGCCGCTCCTTGGCGTCCGCGCCGAACACGTAGTCGCCGAGCGTCCCGTCCGAGCGGGTGACGCGGTGGCAGGGGATCAGCAGCGGGACGGGATTGCGGCCCAGCGCCGACCCCACGGCCCGGACCGCCTTGGGCCGCCCCGCCGCCCGCGCCACCCACGCGTACGGGCGGGTCTGCCCGCGCGGGATCTTCGCCGCGGCGCGCAGCACGTCCGCCTCGAACTCCGACAGGCCGCGCAGGTCCAGCCGCAGCCCGCCCAGCTTCCCGGTGCGCAGCGCGGGCACCAGCCCGGCGGGCGGACGGGCGGCGGGCAGCAGCGGCCGCGCGAACCGGGCGCGGAACGCGGCGGTGAACTCCTCGTCGTCCAGCCCGGCGCGCAGGTAGGCGACGCCGTGGTCGGTGAAGGCGACCTGCAGGCCCTCCAGCGGCCCGGGGACGTGGACGCGGCGCGCGGCGATGCGGTCCAGCAGGGACGGGGGAGCGTCGGCGGCCAGCCCGGCCAGCTCTCCGGCCAGGTGTGCGGTCAGGTCCTCGGCCGCCTCTCCGGCCGGGTCGCGGGCCGGGGGGCCGGGGGCTCCGTGGGCGGGATCGGTGCGGGTCATCGGGTACCCCCTCGCTGGTCAAGGTGCTGCGGATCATGATCGGCCCCGTCCGGCGCGGCCGGGCCGGGATGGTGTTCGGCGCGGAGCCTGCGCAGGCGCGCCAGGCCCCGGGAGATGTGCGACTTGACGGTGCCCTCCGGGACGCCCAGCACGGCCGCGATCTCCGCGACGGGCAGGTCGGTGACGTGGCGGAGCACGACCGCGGCGCGCTGGGCGTCGGGCAGTTCGGCGAGCAGCCCCGCCAGCTCCCGGCCGGTCTCGTGGCGGGCGGCCGCGTCCTCCACGCCCTCGCCCGGGTCGGGCGGGTCCGGGGCGTCCTCGATCGGCGGGCCGGGCTGCGGGCGCCTGGCCGCCGACCGCAGGCTGTTGCGCCACACGTTCGTCAGGATCGTCAGCAGCCACGCCCGCGGGCGCAGCCCCTCGATCCGGTCCGGGCCGTACCCGCACAGCGCCCGGTAGGCGCGCAGGAACGCCTCGGCGGCCAGGTCCTCGGCCTCGGCCCACCGCCCGCACAGCCGCAGCGCGGTGGAGAACACCGCGCCCCGGTAGGCCTCGTAGAGGGCCTCGAACCCGGTGTCCAGGTCCCGCGCCAGCGCCGCGACGACCCGCGCGGCCGCCGCGTCACCGCCGCCGTCACCGCCGCCGTCACCGCCGCCGTCACCGTCGCCGTCGCCGTCGCCGTCAGGGCCGTTCGGGCCGTCGGGGATCGCCTCGCCGTCCGGGCCGTCGGGGCCGGGGGCGGGCGGCGGGGCGTGGT
>NZ_SMKT01000372.1 GCF_004348735.1 Actinomadura sp. KC06 | reverse complement strand
GGCGGGTGCTCCCGGCCGAGGGTCTCGGCGAGTTCGCGGGCGGTTCCGCTGGGCACGTCGGGTTTCGCGGCGGCGGCGTAGTCGATGATCTCCCAGTGGTCCAGCCGCCGGGCGGCGAGGGTGGCGGCGCGGAGCAGGACGGCGGCCATCACCGAGAAGTTGCCCGCGGCGATCACTCCGGCGCCGGTGGCGCGGGCGAGGCGGTCCAGCTCGTCGTAGTCGGCGGCGGTGAGGCCGCTGGAGCCGATGACGGCGTGGACTCCGGCCTCGACGGCGGTCCACACGTTGCGGCGGACGGCGTCGGCGCTGGTGTAGTCGACCAGGACGTCCACGGGGGCGTCGGCGAGCGCGTCGGCGACGGTGGCGTGGACGCGGCCGGGGCCGCGGGCGGCGGTGGCCTCGGACAGGTCGCGGCCGGCCGCGGACCGGGACACTCCGGCGGTCAGGGCCAGGTCGTCGGCGGCGTCCAGGCCGGCGATGATCGGCGGGGCGGTCCAGCCGGTGACGCCGGCGAAGCAGACGTTGATCATGCCTGGAGTGTAGGCGCGGCGGGCCGGGTGCACGGGAGGGGCGGGACAGGCGGCCGGCGCCGCGTCAGGCTCATGATCGCCGTAACGACGTCCTGAACATCGCGCGTCTCCTGATGTGGAATCAGGGGTCTGCCCGACGTGCCCGGCTCAGTTCCCGCGTGTCCGATTCAAGTGGACACCGCGCCCCCGGGGCAACCCCTTTTCCGGGCCGCCCCGGGGCCGCTCCGGGGGGTCAGCGGGCGAACAGGGAGGCGTAGACGGTGCGGCCGCCGTCGGTGACGATCTGCCCGGCCAGGTGCGGGGCGGTGACCGTCGACAGCCGCAGGTCCCGTCCGGCAGCCGGGTAGCGGTCCTCCTCGTGCAGGTCGGCGGGTCCGGCGGGGGCGTCGGCGAGCCACCGGCCGATCTCGGCGAGGCGGGCGGCGCGGTCGCGTTCCAGCGCGCCGCGCAGCCCGGCCGGCCCGGCGGGCCCGTCGGCGTCCAGCGGCCTGCCGGGCCCGGCGGGTTCGGGCGGCTCGGCGTGCCAGGCGGCGACGCCGTAGGCGAAGCACACCAGCGCGGCCCACATCTCGGCGAAGTAGGCGGGGTCGGGCGCGATCTCCAGGCCGGCGAACCGCCCGGCGACGAAGAACAGCGCGCCGACCTGGCCGGGCAGGGGCTCCAGGCGGGACTGGAACCGGGTCAGGGCCGGCCGCTCGCGCGAGAGGATCTGCTCCAGGTGGCCGCGCCGGGCGAGCCCGTAGCGGGCGTTGAGGGCGGCGACGTCGTCCCACAGCTTGCCGTAGCCGTGCACGCCGCGCAGGTCCAGGGCGCGGGGGCGCAGTTCCAGCGGCAGGACGAAGAACCACTGGTCGCGTCCGGCGAGGTAGCCGCCCTGGCTCCGCTGGACGCAGCAGGCGTCCTCGAACATCAGGCGCTGCCCGGGGGCCAGGAACGCCGACCGGCACAGGGCGTGGTTCTGGGCGCGGTCCTGGACGTAGCCGATGTGCAGCGGGACGATCGCGACGCCGGAGCCGGCGGCGTTGGCGAGCTCGACCCGCCCGTACCCGGCGACCCTGGACAGCTTGAGGCCGGTGCGGGGCGGCGCGAAGCCGGGGTG
>NZ_SMKT01000037.1 GCF_004348735.1 Actinomadura sp. KC06 | reverse complement strand
CCCCGCGCCCGCCCGCTCGGAGAACGGGGCGTCCGTGCGGAACGGCTCGATGAAGGTCTGGCCCACGCCGGAGGGGCCCGCGTCCACGGCGATGCTCAACGCGCCGACCTACGACACCGTCGCCCCCCTTGACGACACCGTGGCGCCCGATGCGCCGGCGTCCCTCGCGGATCCGCCGGAGTACGACGCGACGGCGGGGTTCAACGCGCCGCCGTCCACCGAGGACCGGCCCTCGTACGAGCGGTACGAGACCCCGCCGTCGTACGAGACCCCGCCGTCGCCGTCGTACCAGCCACCACCGCACGAGACACCTCCCTACGGGACGCCCCTGTACGACGCGACGCGCCCGTTCCAGGCCGCGGGCCCGCACATCCCGCCCTACGGTCACGACCCTTACGGCGGCGCGACGGCGACGGGCGCGTTCGAGTCGCCCCCGTCCTTCGGCGAGGCGCAGGCGCAGGCCCAGATGCAGGCGGGCAACGGCGGGCGGGCCCCGCTGCCGCGCCGGGTGCGCGGCGGCAACCTGGCGCCGCAGCTGCGCGACACCGCCCCGCAGGCCGAGGTCCTCGCCGCGGGATCCGGCTCCGCGGACGCGCCCCCCGACGACGCGGTCGCCTCATGGGAGGCGCGTTCGGCGGAGGCGTCCCGCGACCTGTTCGCCTCGCTGCAGGCCGGCTGGCTGCGCGGCAGGGACGACGACGAGGACCCGATGGACGACACGGAAGGACGATCATGAGCCGCCAGGGAGTCGCGACCGAGCTGAACTTTCTCCTGGACGACCTGGTCGACCGGGTCCCGCAGGTCCGCAAGGTCGTCGTCCTGTCGCGGGACGGGCTCGTCATGGGCATGTCCCGGGGCGTCGGCCGCGAGGACGCCGAGTACCTGGCGGCGCTCGCGGCCGGCTTCCAGAGCCTCGCGTCCGGGGCGCGGGCGCAGCTCGACTCCGGCGAGATCCGGCAGACGCTCGTGGAGATGGACGACGGGCTGTTCTTCGTCGTCCCCGCCGGAGCCAACAGCTGCCTGGCCCTGCTCAGCGAGGTCGGCGCGAACGCGGGCCTGGTCGCCTACGAGATGACGATGCTGGTCAAGCGCGTCGGCAGGCAGCTGTCCACGGGCGTCCGGCAGCACGGCCCCACCCCGCCACCAGGCCCGGGGCCAGGGCCAGGGCCAGGGCCGGGACCAGGGACCAGGTGACGTGTGATGGACCCCGGCGACGCGGCCGGCGCCCCCGACCACGGGGGCCCGGGCAGGGAACGGTGGCTGGACGCCGCCGCCGGACCCATCGTCCGCCCCTACGCGGTGACCCGCGGCCGCACCCGGCCGAACGGCGAGCCGCTGGACATCGTGGCGATCCTCGTCGCGACCGGCCGGCGGCCCGCCGATCCCGGCCGGCTGTCGCGCCACCAGCGGCGGCTGCTGGCGCTGTGCCGCCGCCCGCACGCGCTCGCCGACCTCGCCTCGGACCTCGACCTGCCGCTCGGCGTGATCCGCGTCTTGGTCGGCGATCTGATCGACTCGGGGCTCGTGGACGTCCAGCGGTGGTCCGATCCCCTCGGCGACCCGCTCACCGGCCTGCCGGAGACGCGCCTGCCGCACGCGGGCGCGCAGGCGGGCGGCCCGCACGCGGGCTCGCCGCACACCGATCCGAACCTGCTCAGGAGGGTGCTCGATGAACTCCGCGCGCTCTGACCCCCCGCCCCAGCCGGACACGCTCGACGCCCGGGACGCGCCGGAGCCCGCCGACGCCCCCGAGGACCATGACGAACGGCTGGACGGCCCGCGCGTCGCGCTGAAGATCCTCGTCGCCGGCGGGTTCGGCGTCGGGAAGACGACGCTGGTCGGCGCGGTCAGCGAGATCCGGCCGCTGCGCACCGAGGAGGCGCTGACCGACGTCGGCGTCGGCGTGGACGACCTCGACGGCGTCGCCGCCAAGACGACCACGACCGTGGCGATGGACTTCGGCCGCATCACCCTGCGCGACGGCGTCGCCATCTACCTGTTCGGGACGCCGGGCCAGGAGCGGTTCTGGTTCATGTGGAACGAGCTGTCGCGCGGCGCGCTCGGCGCGGTCGTCCTGGCGGACACGCGGCGGCTGATGGCGAGCTTCGCGTCCATCGACTACTTCGAGCAGAAGGGCACCCCGTTCGTCGTCGCCGTCAACTGCTTCGACGACGCAGAACGCTACGACCCGCCGGAGATCCGGATGGCGCTGGACATCGACCCGCACGTGCCCGTCCTGCTGTGCGACGCGCGCCACACGGTGTCGGCGAAGCAGGTGCTGGTGTCGCTGGTCGAGCACGCGCTGCGGCTCGCCGGCGGCTCCAGCCGCCGCCTCTAGCCGCCCTGCCGACGGGCCTCCGTCACTCCTCTTCGGGCTGGGGCGGGCGCATGATGATCTCGTCCACCCCGACGTCATGGCCGTCCGCGCATCGGACCTGCGCCGTCACGGGCTCGCCGCAGCCGGCGTGCGTCAGCATGACCTGGCGGCCCTCCTCGCCGGGCAGGTAGGTCTCGCCCCATTCCATGAGCCCGACGAGGGTCGGCGCGAGATCCTGGCCCATCTTCGTCAGGTGGTACTCGTAGCGCGTCCGCTGCCCGGGCTCCTGGTAGGGCTCCCGGCTGAGCAGGCCGGCGTCGACGAGGTGCCGCAGCCGTGCGGTGACGGCCGATTCGGTCATTTCGAGATTGCGGACGAAGTCGCCGAACCGGTTGGTCCCGAAGTAGGCCTCGCTGAGGACGAGCACCGCCGACGGCGGGCCCAGCGCGGCCAGCGTCCTCGCGACCGGGCAGTTCTGCATCGACCAGCTGTCGCGGTCGGCGAAGTGCCCCTCAAGTGCGATTGTCACCCGTCCACTATAAACCTGCTGACTTCGCTTGACCAAAGTCAGGGCGCTCGCTAGCCTCCCTGACTATGGTGGAACAAAGTCAGGTGCGCCCCCGGCCGGTGCTCGCGGTGCTCTCCGTCGCCTCCTTCATGGCGGGCCTCGACCTGTTCATCGTCAATGTCGCGTTCAACGACATCGGACGCGATTTCCCCGGCCAGTCGATGGCCGACCTTTCCTGGGTGCTCAACGGGTACGCGATCGTGTTCGCCGCGCTGCTCGTCCCGCTCGGACGGCTCGCCGACCGCTACGGCCGCAAGCCCGGCCTCATCGCCGGGCTCCTCATCTTCACGCTCGCCTCGCAGGCGTGCGCCGTCGCGCCGTCCCTGTGGTGGCTCGTCGGGTTCCGCGTCCTCCAGGCCGTCGGCGCCGCCGCGCTCATCCCCACCAGCCTCGGGCTCCTGCTGTCGGCGTACCCGGCCGCGCGCCGCGCCGGCGCGGTGCGGATCTGGTCCGCGTCCGCCGCGCTCGCCGCCGCGGCCGGCCCCGCGGTCGGCGGCGTCCTGGTGGACGTCTCCTGGCGCTGGGTCTTCGAGGTCAACATCCCGATCGGGATCGCGGTGACGCTGCTCGCGCTCCGCTTCGTCCCCGACTCCCGCGACGGCGCCGCCGCCCGCGTCCCCGACCTGCCCGGCACCGCGGTGCTCACCCTCGCGGTCGCGCTCCTCGCCCTCGGCCTCGTGAAGATCAACGACTGGCCGGGCGAGCAGACCACGATCGTCATCGCCGGAGCTCTCCTCGGCCTCGCCTGGTTCTGGCTCCGCTCTCTGCGCCACCCCGCGCCGGTGATCGAACCGTCCCTGCTCGCCGTCCGGACGTTCTCCTGGTCGAACGCGACGATCCTGCTCTTCACCGTCGCGTTCGCCGCCAACCTCCTGCTCGGCGTCCTCTGGATGCAGCAGATCTGGCACTACTCGCCCATCAAGACCGGGCTCGCGGTCGCGCCCGGCCCGCTGATGGTGCCGATCATGGCCCTCGTCGCCGGCCGGCTGGCCGCCGCGCGGGTCCCCGCCGGTCTGATCACCGCCGTCGGGTGCATGCTCTGCGCGTTCGGCGTGGTCATGATCGCGATGAGCCTCGGCCCGGCGCCGGCCTACACCACCGAGCTGCTGCCGGGCTGGCTCATCGGCGGGACGGGCGTCGGCCTCGCCCTCCCCACGATCCTGTCCGCGGCCGCCGTCGACCTGCCGTCCCACCGCTACGCCACCGGCAGCGCCGTCGTGAACATGAGCCGCCAGATCGGCAGCGTCCTCGGCGTCAGCCTCGCCGTCGCCGTCCTCGGCACCCCGCACGGCTACGCCGACGCGCACAACGGATACGTGAACGCCTGGCTGACGGTCGCCGGGTTCATGGCGGTCGCCGCGATCGCCGCCCTTGGCATGAACCCGCGCCGCACCAGGCCGTCCTCGCCCACCGTCCCCGAGACAGAAACGGAAGTGGTCGCCGGCACCTCCTAGCCCCACAGCGCACGCCTGCGCACAACACAAAGCCCGGGGAACCGGACGAAGCCTTGACCCGGACCTCACGGCCCGGTTCGTCCGACAGCCCCGCACCACAACGGGCACCTCATCCGGAGGAGGTGCCTGTTGTGGTTGCCTTATGGTTACGCCGTGAGGAATTCCGTGAAATGGTCCGCCGTCCGAATTCTGGCCGCGAGCGTCCTCGTCGGCGGCCTGCTGCCGGCGTGCGGGCAGAGCGACGACGCCTCGCTCCTCGACAAGGAGACGCTCGTGGTCGGGGTGCGGGCGGACCTGCCGGGTCTCGGCCTCCGGCGGCCGGACGGGCAGTTCGAGGGCTTCGACATCGACGTGGCGCGGTACGTGGCGGACCGGCTCGGAAAGAAGGTCCGGTTCGTCCAAGCGCTGGCGTCCGAGCGGATCACGATCCTGACGTCGGGCCGCGCCGACCTGGTCCTCGCGACGCTGTCGGTCACACCGGAGCGCAAGACGCAGATCGCGTACGCGGGCCCGTACTACATGTCGAACCAGGACGTGCTCGTCCGCTCCGGCGAGCGCGGTGTCAAAGGCGTGCGGGATCTGAAGGGGCGGAGGTTCTGCGCGGTCGAGGGAGCCGACCCGACCAAACGGCTCCTGGCGATCAACGGGATGACGGCGCAGATCGTCCCGGCCAAGGACTACGACACCTGCATGGCCATGATCAAGGAACGCCGGGTGGACGCCATCACCACCAACGACGTGATCCTGGCCGGGCTCATCCGGCGCGAGGGCGGCGGGTTCCGGCTGGTCAACGCGCGGATCAGCGAGCAGAACACCGGGATCGGGCTCCAGAAGGGCGACCCGGACGGATGCGAGGCGCTCAACCGCGCCATCACCCGGATGTACCAGGACGGGACGGCCGCCAAGCTGATGCACAAATGGTTCGGCGGCAGCGGCATGGACCTGTCGATGATCGAGATCCCCCAGTTCGAGGGCTGTGTCTGAGCCGAGTCGTATCCGGACTCAGGCGGCGCGGTCGAGGATGAGGTGGAGCTCGTCGGCGCGGTGGCCGGCGATCGCGCCTTCCCGCGTCCGGACGGCGATCCTCTGGTGGAGGTGGCTGATGTCCGCGCGGCGGTGTTCGGGCGGCGACCAGGGACGGTCCAGCATCCGCTCGATCGCGGCGGTGAGGTCGAGCCCCGCGTCACCGCGGACGTCGCCCGCCTCGACGCCCTCATTCACGGAGAGATGGAGCCTGACCAGCGCGTCGTGCAGGCGCGTCTCGGGAGACTCCGTGGGAGACGCCGCCTGGAGCGGGAGCAGGCGGCCGGGCGGGCCGTCGCCGTCGAGCGTGTCGCCGATCCCGAGGACGAGCGCGGACGCGGCGGCGATCGTGGCGGCGACACTCGCGAGCGCCAGCCAGGGCATCCGGAACCCGCGAACCCCGCGAACCCCGTGCACCGGTTGCGGCTGCTCGCGCCGCCACTCGTGCTGCGCGGCCGTCATGCCTGGATCGTCGCGAGGACGCGGTTGAGCTCGGCGGCGACGTCCCGGGACAGGCCGCGCTCCCGCTGCCGGGCGACGATCTCGTCCTGCAGCAGGGCGATCCGCCGGTTCACGGCGCGCCGCCTCACCTCGCCGTCGCGGTCGGAGGCCAGGGCGTTCTCCAGGTTCGTGATCTGGTCGTTGAGGTCGATGGCGACATCGGACCGGATCTCGCCGGAGGTGTAGCCGCGGCTCACGATGGGGCGCAGCCGTCCGAGCGCGTCGGTCACCTCGCGCGCCCCGGGTTCGCGCGGCGGCGTCCGGGAGGTCTTCGCCGGGGGCTGCGGCGCGACGATGACGGGGCTGCGCGGCGCCGACACGAGGATGGCGACGGCGGCGGTGACGGGGATGGCGACCACGAGCGCGACCGCCGCCAGCCGGACGCCCGCCGCGTGCCGGCGGGGCGGGGGCGGCAGGCGGAGCGCCTTCGTCCGGTGGTCGTGCGTCCGGTGGTCGTGCGTCCGGTGGTCGTGGAACGGCAGCGTCGGCTGGACGGGGTCGTTCGCCAGGCCCTTCCTCGGCGCGAACACCGCGTTCGCTGGGCCGTCGTCGTCCTGGGCCAGGAGAGCGGCGATCTCCGTCGCGGACGGCCCGTCCACGGCGGTCGCGTCGAGGCAGCGCGCGGCGATGAAGGCCGGTTCCCCGGACGTCCCGGCCGGGAGGCAGGTGGAGATGATGACGCCGAGGGCGCGCACGTCGCCCGCCTGGCTCTGGGCGCCGGTGGACGGCGCGAGCACGGCGGCCCTCCTGCGGCCGGCCGCGCCGGACGGGCCGGACGCGTTGCGGGCCCTGCGCACGATCCCGCCGATCCCGGTGTCGACGACCTTGACGTCGCCGCAGACGAGCATGACCTTGCCCGGATTCAGATCGCCGTGCGCCACTCCGGCCCTGTGCGCGGCGTCCAGCGCGGCGGCGATCCGCGCGCAGACGCCGATCGTCTCCGGCACGCTGAGCGGGCGGTGGCGGAGCCTTTCGGCGAGCGTCTCGCCGTCCAGGAACTCGGTCACGACGTAGGAGACGAGACGTCCGGACGCGTCACGGGCCTGGTCGCCGTCGTAGACCATTTCCAGCGCGGGATGCGAGAGACCGGCGGCCCGGTTGACGGCCTCCTGGAAGGCACGGCGCAGATCGGTGTGCGCGGACGGCAGCAGCTTCACCGCGACGGGGCGTCCGAGCAGTTCGTCCCAGGCCCGCCATACCTCCAATGCCCCGCGAGCGCGATTAGCCCTATCAGCACGAGTGGTCCTGCCTGCAGGAGAGCCGAGATGCTCCACGAGGCGGTAACGCTCCGCCAGCCGCAAGCCCGATTCCACTCGAACCAACCCTTGTCGTGCTTCCAGGCCGGGCGCGGTCCCCGGCGTACCAGCTGGTACGGGCCGCCCGGCGGACGGGTTCGACCGGGCGCCGAGAACAGCGGGTGGTGATGTTGAGATTCCAGGGGGTAACTGCGAAGATTTGGGGCCCAAGTACCCCAAGCGGGCAGGGGTGACGATGACCGAAATTTCTGTAGTCGTGCCTATCGTTCTCCTGGTCTTGGCGGCGCTTCCCGGGCTGCATTTCGATCAGATCCGCGGCGGCGGTGAGAGGGGCCGGACCGGAAATCCGCGCCCGCAGTTCGCCCGCGTGGTCATCGCGGGGACATTGATCACCACCGGCACGCTGATGGTCCTCGGTCTACTAGGGCGGGAATCGCAACTCAGCTTGCGCCGCCTTCTCGACGAGAACGCCACGCCGCTGCACTCGCCGCTGGTCGCGGCCTGGTCCATCGCCTGCTTTCTCGGTTTCTCTCTGACTTTGTCTGCATTTGCGGCAGTTGTCCTGACGCGGCTGGAGAACCGTCCCGGCCCCGTCCTCGGCCTGCCCCGCACGTCGGCCGCCGCCCGCGCGGCCGCCGTCCGGGCGGACTATTCGGACCGCGAGATCGAACTCGAGATCACGCTGAACAGCGGCCAGACCTATCGCGGAATGCTGGGCGAGGAATGCGCCGCCGGGCGCGGGCACGGGGTCCGCTTCATCGTCCTGTACGGACCGATCTTCCAGCTCGACGGCCACGGGAAACCGCTGCCGCTGGACGCCCTGCACTGGGACCAGATGATCGTCCCGACCCGCGCGGTCACGAGCGTCCTGCTGCGTCCCATCGACGAGCCGCCCGCGGCGCCGCCGCCGTCCGTGACGTTCCGGGGCGTCGCGTCGCGCCATTCCGCGCCTCGCACTAACCTGACCGACCAGCTCAAGACCCTGATCGAGCGGTGCTACGAGGGCCGCCTCGCACCCCGTGCCCTGGCCAAGGTCCTCGCCGTGCAGATCGTCCTCATCGCGCTGGTCGGCGCCCTGTCCAGCGCCTTCTCCTGACCGCGCGCTAGACGACGGCCGGGGAGGGCTCGGAGCGCCAAGCGGTCAGCAGCTCGCCAAGGCGCTCCTCGTAGCGGACGATGTTCGCGGTCTTGACGTCCTCGTAGCCGCGGACCATGTCGGGCAGCTCCGCGATCCGCACGGCCAGGTCGAGCCTCGCCTGCCCGGCGGCGTTGTCCAGGTCGGCGTCGTCCAGACCGGCGACCAGCTCGTTCACGACGGCGACGTAGCCGGTGACGAGGCGGCGCTCGGCGCGGCGCTGCGCCGTCATCCCGAACGGGTCGAAGGGGGTGCCGCGCAGGCGCCGCATCGCGCGCAGCGCGTGGAACGCAGGTCGGGCCGTCCGGCCGAGCGCGATCTTCTTGTCCATCCCGATCACCCGGAGCAGCGGCGGGTGCAGCATGTACCGGACGGACGCGCCCGCCCCGAACTGCTCCTCCACCCGGCGGCCCAGCTCGGGATCGAGGTGCAGGCGGGCCACCTCGTACTCGTCCTTGTAGGCCATCAGCTTGTACAGGTTGCGCGCGACGGCGACCGCGAGCCGCCGCCCGCCGGCACCGGCCGCGCCCTCCGCCGCGGCGACGCGCATGACGGCGTCCAGGTACCGCTTGGCGAGCGCGAGGTCCTGGTACGCCGCGAGGTCAGGGACGCGCACCCGCAGCACGCGGGCCAGCTCGCCGTCCGCACCGGACGCGTCGACCAGGCTCATCGCGGCCGGCGCGGTGCCGTCCAGCGGACGCGCCGCCGGTGCCGACGACGGCGGTTCCGATCCCGCTGCGGCCCAGCCCGGTTCGAGGACGAGCCGGCGCCCCGCCCGGAACGCCTGGACGTTCGCCTCCACCTGGACGCCGTTCAACGCGAGCGCCTCCTCGATCGCGTCCGCCGACAGCGGCAGCAGCCCCGACTGGTACGCGGCGCCGACCACGACGAAGTTGGCCGTGGTCGTGCTCCCGAACCAGCGTTCGGCGAGGCCGAGGGCGTCGAGCGCGACGAGGCGGTCCGCGTCCGTCCGTCCGGCGATCCGCTGCACGAGGGACGCGCTCGGCGGCAGCGACGCCGCCGTGTCCGTGATCATCCGTCCGGTGGGGACCTCGCTGGTCGACACGACCGCGGCGGTGCGGCCCGGCGCGCAGCGGCGCAGGTTCGTCTCGGACGTCCCCGCCAGCGAGTCGAACACGAGATAGGCGTCCGCGCCGCCCGCGCCGACCATCCCCGGACGGTCCCGGTGCTCATCGCCGATCCGCAGGTGCGACACGACCGCGCCCGCCTTCTGGCTCAGCCCGGTCTGATCGAGCGCGCGGGCGTGCCGTCCGTCGAGGAGCGCCGCCATGGCCAGGACCTGGTTGACCGTCACGACACCGGTCCCGCCGATGCCGACGAGCAGGACGTCCGCCGACCGAGGCCGCACGTCGGGCTCGGCCAGGGCGCCGATCTCAGGCAGCGCCGCGTGCGCCTTCCGCTCGCCTGGGACGACCGTGACGAACGAGGGGCAGTCGCCGTCCACGCACGAGTAGTCCTTGTTGCAGGACGTCTGGTTGATCTGCGTCTTGCGTCCGAACTCCGTCTCGACCGGCTCCACGCTCAGGCAGTTCGACTTCACGCCGCAGTCGCCGCAGCCCTCGCACACCGCCTCGTTGATCAGCACGCGGGTCTCCGGGTCCGGGACGAGCCCGCGCTTGCGCTTGCGCCGCGTCTCCGCCGCGCATGCCTGGTCGTACAGCAGCACGGTCACGCCGGGCACCTCGCGCAGCTCCCGCTGGATGGCGTCGAGGTCGTCGCGGTGCCGGACCCGGACGCCGGGCGCCCAGTCCGTGCCGCGCGGGTAGCGGGACGGGTCGTCCGCCACCACCACGATCTTCGCGACGCCCTCGGCGTGCAGCATCCGGGTGATCGCGGCCGGGTCGGAGCCGCCGTCGGCGTCCTGCCCGCCCGTCATCGCCACGGCCGCGTTGTAGAGGAGCTTGAAGGTGATGTTCGTGCCGGCGGCGACGGCCTGCCGGACCGCGAGGCTCCCCGAGTGGAAGAACGTCCCGTCCCCGAGGTTCTGGAACATGTGCCCGGTGCCGCTGAACTTCGCGGCCCCGACCCACATCGCGCCCTCGCCGCCCATCTGCGTCGTGCCGATGCTGCGGTCGGTGAACACGGTCATGACATGGCAGCCGATGCCGCTCGCCGCGACCGACCCGTCCGGGACGACCGTGGACCGGTTGTGCGGGCAGCCCGAGCAGAAGAAGGGCGTGCGCGCGGGCGCGAGGAGATTCACCGCCGGTTTGCGGGGACGCAGCACCGGATCGCGCAGGTCGACATGCTCGGCTCCCACACGATCGGCGAGGAACCGGGCCAGCACCTTGGTGATCCTGTCCGCGTCGAGGCCCCCGTCCGGTGGGACGAGACCGGCGCCGCCTGGACCGTTCTTCCCGTACACGGCCGGGCGCTCCGCCGCCTCGTACAGGACGTCCCTGATCTGCGTCTCGATGAACGCCCGCTTCTCCTCCACCACGACGATCTCGCGGAGCCCGCGCGCGAACTCCCGCATCCGTCCGGCGTCCAGCGGGTAGACCATCGCGAGCCGCAGGAGGCGGACGCCCCGCCTGGCCAGCGCCGCATCGTCCAATCCCAGACGGTCGAGCGCCTCGCGCAGCTCCAGATAGGTCCGTCCTGCGGCGACGAGTCCTAGGGTCGCGTCACCGTCGTCGCCCTCGATCCGGTCGAGGCCGTTGGCCGCGGCATACGCCGCCGCGGCCTGCAACCGGCCTTCCAGGACCTCCGCCTCCAGCGACGTCGTGTCCTTCAGGTCGACGCCGGGCCTGCGGGTCGGCTTCCACGGACGTCCGCGCCAGGCGAACTCGGGCAGCACCGGGTCGGGGACCTGCTCCGCGTCCACGATCTCGTGCGAGTCGGCGACATCGGTCACGACCTTGAAGCCCGTCCAGGCGCCGCTGAACCGCGACATCTCGAACCCGTGCCGCCCCAGCCGCAGAAGGTCGCCTACCGACGCGGGCACGAGCACGGGCATGAACGCCTCCGCGAGCGCCCCCTCCGTCGCGGACGGCAGCGTCGACGACTTGGCGGACGGGTCGTCGCCCACCACCGCCAGCACCCCGCCGCGCTCGGACGTGCCGAGCCAGTTCGCGTGCTTGAACGCGTCCAGCGACCGGTCGACGCCCGGCGCCTTCCCGTACCAGAGCCCGAAGACGCCCTGATAGCGCGGCCCCGGCAGATGATCCACGAGCTGCGACCCGTAGACGGCCGTCGCCGCCAGCTCCTCGTTCACGCCCGGCACGAACCGGATGTCGTGGTCCTCCAGCAGGCGCGCGTCGCGCATCAACTGCTGGTCGAGCCCGCCCAGCGGCGACCCCCGGTACCCGGACACGAACCCGGCGGTCGTCCAGCCGCGCCGCGCGTCCGCGCGCCGCTGGTCGAGCAGCAGCCGGACGAGCGCGTGGACGCCGCCGATCGCGATCCGCCCCCGCTCCCGCTCGAGCCGGGCGCGGATCGGAGAAGGCGAAGCGGTGGTGCTCATGCCTGCATTGAGCCGCCCCGCTGAGCGGTATGCAAGATGAGAGCGGGACAATTAACCAGATTGCTCAAATATGGACCGAACCACCAGCCGGAGCTGAGCATTGTGACCCGACCCACCCTCCTCGACCTGCAGATACTCCGCCGCCTGGTCGAGCAGCCGCGCATCGGCGTCACCGAACTGGCCGCCAAGCTCGGCATCGCCCGCAACACCGCCCACGCCCGCGTCGAGCGGCTCGAACGCGACGGCGTCATCGGGCACCGCGGCCGCGAGGTCGACCTCGGCGCCATCGGCTTCGAGCTGACCGCGTTCGTCACCCTCGAAGTCGCCCAGGGCCGCCTCCGCGAGGCCGCCGCCGCGCTGGCCGCGATCCCGCGCGTCCTGGAGGTCCTCGGCATCACCGGCCAGGGCGACCTGCTGGTCCGCGCGGTGGCCCCGAACGGCAAGCAGCTCCACGAGGTGATCGACTCGATCCTCGCCTGCCCCGGCGTCCGCCGCAGCATCACCTCGATCGTCCTCACCCACCAGGTCCCGTTCCGCGTGGGCCCGCTCCTGGAGGACGAGGAGAAGCGCGCCCGCGAAGCCCGGAAACCGGCCCGCCAGACCGCTCGATAGCCTCGACACGAGACGGAAGGGCGCCGGATGCCGATCGAAAGCGACCACCGAGGTTCCGATTCGCCGTACATCGCGCGCGTCTGGCGCGGGCGGACGAGCGGTCAGGAGAACATGACCTCCGTCGCGACGTCGAACTGGGAGATCGTCTTCTGGGAGTTCGAGGGCGCCGTCCACGCCGCCCTCCGGGGACCCGAGACGATCGCGTCGACCGCGCGGATCGACGGTGAGTCGGAATCGTTCGGGATCACGTTCGCGCACGGGACGTCGATGCCCCACCTGCCGATCGCCCGGCTCGTCGACGCCGAGGTGGAGAGCCCGTACGCCGACGGGCGCAGGTTCGTCCTGCGGGGCGAGGAATGGGAGATCCCCGGCTTCGAGAACGCGGAAGATTTCGTCCACAAGCTCGTGCGCGAGGGCGTGCTCATCCGCGATCCGCTCGTGGACGAGGTCGTGTGGGGCGGCATCGCCAAGGTCGGCGCCCGTTCCGTGCAGCGGCGCGTCGTCACCGCGACGGGCCTGACCCAGGGCGCGATCCGGCAGATCGACCGCGCCAGGCACGCCGCCGTGCTCCTCGGCGAGGGCGCCCCGTCCCTGGACGTCGTCCACAAACTCGGCTACTACGACCAGCCGCACCTGGCGCGGTCGCTGCAGCGGTTCATCGGCCGGACGGCGACGCGGCTGCGGCGGCGCGACGACGGCGACGAGCCCATGTCGCTCCTGTACAAGATCGAGGGCGACGAGCGTTTCTAGGGTGGGTGCCGCCGCGTCGATCAGGGCGCGGCACCGACCACGAGAAAGGTGGGACCCGATGTCCCAGGGCACCGTCACCTCGGCCGACGGCACCGCCATCGCCTACAGCATGTGGGGCGGCGGCGATCCGATCGTCATCATCGACGGCGCGACCGCCCACCGCGCCACCACCCCCGAGAACGCCCAGACCGCGGAGCTGCTCGCCGGCGAGTTCCAGGTGATCAACTATGACCGCCGCGGGCGCGGCGAGAGCGGGGACACCGCACCCTACGCGGTCGAGCGCGAGATCGAGGACCTCGCCGCGATCATCGAGCAGGCGGGCGGCGGCCGTCCGGCGACGGTGTTCGGCTGGTCGTCCGGGGGGCTCCTCGCCCTCCACGCGGCGCAGGCCGGCGCCCCCATCGCGCGCCTGGTCGTGTGGGAGCCGCCGGTCGTCGTCGACGACGCCCGCCCTCCGCTTCCTCCCGACTATGTCGAGCGGCTCGACGCGGCCGTCGCCGAAGGCCGTCCCGGGGACGCCGTGGCGCTGTTCATGACCGCCGCCGCGCTGGTGCCGGAAGAAGCCGTCGCCGAAATGCGCGGGAGCGACTTCTGGCCGGGAATCGAAGCGATCGCGCCGACGATCGCCTACGACGGCCGGATCGTCGGGGACACCATGTCCGGCAAGCCGCTCCGCACCGCCCTATGGGACAAGGTCAACGTGCCCGCACTCGTCCTCTACGGCGACAACACCTGGCCCGCCCTCGCCGCCGGTGCGAGAGCCGTGGCCGACCACCTGCCGACCGCCACGCTGAAAGCGATCCCGGGCGAGAACCACGGCACGACCGCGGACGTCCTCGCGCCCGCGCTGCGCGATTTCGCCAAGGGGGCCTGACATGGGAAAGATCGTGGTGACCGAGTTCATCTCCCTGGACGGCGTCGTCGAGGCCCCCGGCGGCGAGGACTTCAAGTACCCGAACTGGAGCTTCGAGTTCGACCGCGGCCCGGACGGCGAGCAGTTCAAGACCGACGAGGCGCTCGCGTCCGCGGCGCTGCTTCTGGGCCGTGCCACCTACGAGGGCTTCGCCTCCGCATGGCCGCAATACGAGGGCGAGCTCGCCGACAAGTACAACGGCATGCCGAAATACGTCGTCTCCGGCACGCTCACCGACCCCGAGTGGCGGAACACGACCGTGCTTTCCGGCGACCTCGCCGAGGAGGTCGCCCGGCTGAGACAGGACGTCGACGGCGAGATCTCCGTGCCCGGCAGCATCCGGCTCGTCCAAGGCCTGCTCGCACACGATCTGGTCGACGAGATCCGCCTCATGTGGTTCCCCGTGATCCTCGGCCACGGCCGCAAACTCTGGGCGGATACCCCCGACAAGACCGCATGGGCCCTGACCGAGTCGAAGACGTACGGTGACGGCATCCTGGTAACCACCCACCAACGCACCCGCTGACGAGGCCGCCGAAACCGGAGCGCCGAGCCGACCCTCGGGCCGACTCGGCGGTTTCGCGGGAACGGGGAGAGGGCGAGCAGCGGACGAGCTGAGTCCGGTTTCTGGCTAGGAGTTTTTGAGGGTTTGGGTGAGGTGGTGGAGGGTTTGGGGGGTGAGGAGGAGTTTGGGGCCGTCCGGGTTTTTGCTGTCCCGGATGGCGATGGTGTTGTCGACGCGTGCGACTTCGACGCAGTTCCCGCCGTTGCTGGAGCTGCGGCTGGACTTGCGCCACACGGCGGTGCTCAGGTCCATTTCTCTTTCGCCACCTTTGCTATGAGGTCGAGGGACTGGTTCACGGGGTACGCGGCGGACTGAATGGCCGCGAACAGCTCGGTGAGCCGTTTGATTTCGAGGCGATCGGTGATCGTGTCGCCGCTGAGCGCGTTGTCTTTGTAGCCTACCTCGCCCCCGTCTGGCAGGGCTCCGATGGCGAAGGCGCCGGTGATGCCGTCGTGCAGGGTGAGCGGGGCTATCTGGATGCGGACGCGGTGGGAGGAGACTGCCAGGAGGTGCTGGAGCTGGTCGCGCATCACCTGGGGGTCTGCGGTGCCGCGCTGGAGCACGCTCTCGTCGATCACGTACATCAGGTGTGGGACCTTGTCGCCGGTCAGGATGTCCTGCCTCGCAAGGCGGGTCTCGACGGCGGGCTCGTCGTTGTTGAGCAGGTGGGCGACGTAGGCGGGGGTCTGGAGAAGACCGGGGATGACCAGTGGCTCGTAGCCTCGGATGGCGTCGAACTTCGGCTCCTGCATGGCCCAGTCGGTGAACCAGACCGGGACGGCGTTGGTGCCCTTGAACAGGCCGTCCCAGAGGTGGGTCAGGGCCTCGCGGGTCTCCAGGACGCGGTCGGCGCTGAAGGCGAGGAGCCGGTCGGGCCGGGACTCGCCGCGCTCCACGGCGCTGATCGTGCTCTTCGCGTAGGGCGCGCTGTCCTGGATGAGCTCGCACAGGGCGGCGATGCTCAGGTTCGCGGCCTCGCGGTAACGGCGCAGTTCGGAGCCGAAGAGCGCGTTCGGCGATTCCCAGGGGCGAAGATCGTTCGGACGCTGTCCCATTGCTTCCTCTCCCTTGACCATGCATGACCGGGAATGGCCGGTCATGGGCGGCAGTGGCCGCGAAGACCAAGATCACGGCCACTCATCGTGGCTTTCGCAATGCATAGCGTGACACAGGGGAGATGATTTCACCACCGGATTTCGACGGAAAAGGAAACTGGTGGTCTTTCATGATCGATACGGGAACCGAGGTCGGTGCGATTTCCCTAAAATCCTCCGCGCGCGCGCCGGGGAAGGCCCGTAAGTGGCTCGGAGGGGTGTTCCGTGAGCAAAAGCTAGGGTCCGACTACGTCGGACGTGCCGTGGTCACCGAATTGGTGACCAACGTCTATAAGCACACCGACTCGGAACTCGTTTCCGTACGTCTTCTCCTGGAGGACGGCCATCTGGTGGTGGAGGTGGAGGACGGGTCCGACGGAGTTCCGGTCGTGCGGGACGAGGACGACACGGCGGAGTCGGGGCGGGGGCTGCTCATGATGTCGCTGCTCGTCCAGGACTGGGGCGTCCGGGCGCTGGGCAACGGCGGGAAGGTGACGTGGGCGCGGCTCGGCGTGTGAAGGTGGGGCGTTTGCCGGGTGTGGTGTGGTGGTGGCGTGTCCGGTATGGGCACGCCACCGCGGAACGGCACCTGGACGCGCTGGCCTCTGCGATGCGTGAGCGCGGCTGGTCGCATCTGAAGGTCTACGTGGAGTCGCCTCCAACGCTGTGGGTCTTTCCCAAGGACGCAGAGGACGTCGCGTTGAGCGTCAGGGCGAAAAGGGTCCGTGGACGGTGGGTCTACCTGGTTTGGCCTTCCATCGAGTACCCGTGTCATGCGGTCGTCCGTGTGGCGGACCTTCTCAATGACGTACTGCGGGATCGGATGGACCGCAACACGGTCGGTGTTCCGTTGGAAAAGCAGTTGCCGTAGTCGGGGGGCGCTGGCGATGGTGAGGGCATGGACATCACGTTCCATCGGCTCGCCGGAAACCTGTACTTCGCCAGCGCGGTCCGCGACGACGGGGTGACGGTGACGGTCCCCGGCTACGACCGCACCGGCGCGATCCCGCATGATCTCGCGCATTTCGTCGCCGAGCGGGAGTTCGGGATGACGCGGGGCCTGTGGGGGAGCGTCGCCGCGGGGGCGCTGTTCACTGGCATGGCCGTCACGGCGGGACGGCAGAAGCCGCACGCCGCCGAGCGGTCGAAGCGGATCATCAAGGCGCATGCGAAGGACATCGGGCTCGCCGAAGCCGTCGCCGGGGTCGTGCACGACGCGGTGGAGCGCGATCTCGCGCTTGCGGCGGTCATGGCCCGGCTGCGCGCGCACTGGGGGGCGCTCAGCCCCGACCCTCCGCCGGTCGCGGGCGTGGACGCCGCCGTCGCCGCGCTGCGTCGTGAAGCCGAGCGGTGGTCGGCGGTGCCCGTCGACCAGGGCATGAGCCTGACCTGGCCGTTCCCCGCGGAACACGTACCGGGGTCACATCCGGGCAGGGCGCGCACCGGTCGGCTTCCCCGCGCGTCACGCCGCCGGTGAGTGCGGTGCGGGGAGGAGACGTGGTCAGGTGAGGGCCTTCCTGACTCCGGTCGCTATTTCCAGGTCTTCGCGGGCCGTCACCACGAGAGTGCGGACGGAGGCGTCGGCGGACGTGATGTCGGCGTCGCCGTCCGCGGCGGTGTTGCGGTCCGGGTCGATGGAGACGCCCAGGTAGGCGAGGTCTTCGGCCAGGCGCATGCGGACGGACGGGTCGTGCTCGCCGACGCCGCCGGTGAACACGAGGGCGTCCAGGCCGCCGAGTGACGCGGTCATGGCGGCGGCGCAGGCGCGGAGGCGGTGGTGGTAGGCGTCCAGGGCGGCGAGGGCGGTCACGTCGCGTTGCTCGGCGAGTTCGCGGATGCGGCGCATGTCGCCGGTGCCGGTGAGGCCGCGCAGGCCGGAGTCGCGTTCGAGGGCGGAGTTGACGTCCTCGGCGGGGACGCCGTGCTTGATCAGCCACAGCGGGATGCCCGGGTCGATGCTGCCCGCGCGGGACGCCATGATGAGCCCTTCGAGAGGCGTGAAGCCCATGGTGGTGTCGACGGAGCGTCCTTCGGCCACTGCGCAGAGGGACGCGCCGGAACCTAGGTGGCAGATGACCATTCTGGGTGGGGTGGTGCCGAGCGGCTCGGTTGCGCGCCGGACGGCGTAGGAGAACGACAGGCCGTGGAATCCGAAGCGGCGGAGGTTGAACCGTTCTCGCCATTCGGCGGGCAACGCGTAGGTGGCGGCGGCGTCCGGGAGGGTGGCGTGGAACGCCGTGTCGAAGCACGCGACGGCCGGGACGCCGGGCAGGGCGGTGGTGATCTCCGACAGGGCGTGCAGGGACGCGGGCTGGTGGAGTGGAGCCAGATCGGCGAGGTCGTGCAGGTGCTTGATGACGGTGGCGTCGATGACGGTCGGTTCGGTGTATTCGGTGCCGCCGTGGACGAAACGCACGCCGATCGCGTCCGGTTCGGCGGGCATCCCGGCGACGATCCCGGCGATCTCGTGGCCGGGGGCCGAGTCCTCGGCGAGGAGCGTGTCGTCCGGGTCGAGCAGGCTCACCTTCAGGCTGCTCGAACCCGGGTTGACGGTCAGGACGCGCATCAGTACGGCCACGTCCAGTCGCGGATCTCCGGTGCGTCCTGGCCGTGTTCGCGCGTGTAGGCGCGGAGGGCCAGGCGGCGGTCGGCCATGCGCTGGCGGACGTGGGCGACGCGCCCGCCGAGGGACGGGACGCGGTCGATGACGTCCATGACGAGGTGGAAGCGGTCCAGGTCGTTCAGCATGACCATGTCGAACGGCGTGGTCGTCGTCCCCTCCTCCTTGTAGCCGCGGACGTGCAGGTTGGGGTGCCCGGTGCGGCGGTAGGTGAGCCGGTGGACGAGGTACGGATAGCCGTGGAAGGCGAAGATGACGGGCTTGTCGGTGGTGAACAGCGCGTCGTACTCGCGGTCCGGGAGGCCGTGCGGGTGCTCGCTCGGCGGTAGGAGCCGCATGAGGTCGACGACGTTCACGACCCTGACGCGCAACTCGGGGAAGAGCTGGCGGAGCTGGTCGGCGGCGGCGAGCGTTTCGAGTGTCGGGACGTCTCCGGCGCAGGCGAGCACGACGTCCGGGTCGGCGCCGCCGTCACTCGACGCCCATTCCCAGATGCCGATGCCGCGGGTGCTGTGGGCGACGGCCGCGTCCATCGAGAGCCAGTTCAGCGCGGGCTGCTTCCCGGCCACGATCACGTTGACGTAGTCGCGGGACCGCAGGCAATGGTCGCCGACCGACAGCAGCGTGTTCGCGTCCGGCGGCAGGTACACCCGGACGATCTCCGGCTTCTTGTTCATGACGACGTCGAGGAAGCCGGGGTCCTGGTGGGTGAAGCCGTTGTGGTCCTGCCGCCACACGTGGGACGACAGCAGGTAGTTGAGGGACGCGATCGGCCGCCGCCACGCCAGATGCCGGGTGACCTTCAGCCATTTGGCGTGCTGGTTGAACATCGCGTCGACGATGTGGACGAACGCCTCGTAGCTGTTGAACAGGCCGTGCCGTCCGGTCAGCAGATAACCCTCCAGCCAGCCCTGGCACAGATGCTCGCTCAGCACCTCCATCACCTGCCCGGACGGGCCCTGGTGCTCGTCGGTCGGGAGGCGCTCGCCCTGGAAGACGCGGTCGGTCGCGTCGAACACGTCCGCGAGCCGGTTGGACGCGGTCTCGTCCGCGCCCATGATGCGGAAGTTGGACGGGTTGGCCTTCACGACGTCGCGCAGGAACGTCCCGAGCGTGCGGGTCGGCTCGGACGACGTCGTCCCGGGCTTGCCGACCAGGACGGCGTAGTCGCGGAAATCAGGAAGGATCAGCGGTTTCAGCAGCAGCCCGCCATTCGCGTGCGGATTCGCGCTCATCCGCCGGTCGCCCTCGGGCGCCAGGGCCCGCAGGGACGCGACCGGGCTTCCACCGTCGTCGAACAGTTTGTCCGGACGATACGACCGCAGCCATTCCTCCAATTGCTCCAGATGCTCGGGATTGTCGCGCACGCCCGCGAGCGGGACCTGGTGGGAGCGCCACGTGTTCTCGACCGGCTGGCCGTCCACTTCCTTCGGGCCCGTCCAGCCCTTGGGCGACCGCAGGACGATGACGGGCCAGCGCCGCCGTTCGGTGACGCGTCCCTCGCGGGCGTTGCGCTGGATGTCGGCGATCTCGTCCAGGGCCTGGTCGAGCGCGGCGGCCATTTTCCGGTGCATGGACGCGGGCTCGTCACCGCTCACCAGGAATGGCTGATATCCGTAGCCGTCCAGGAGCTGCACCAGTTCCTCTTCGGGAATCCGCGCCAGCACCGCGGGGTTCGCGATCTTGTAGCCGTTGAGGTGCAGGATCGGCAGGACGGCGCCGTCCTTCACCGGGTCCAGGAACTTGTCGGAATGCCAGCTCGCCGCCAGCGGACCGGTCTCCGCCTCGCCGTCGCCGACGATGCACGCCACGACGAGGCCCGGATTGTCGAACGCCGCCCCGTAGGCGTGCGCGAGCGAATAGCCGAGTTCGCCGCCCTCATGGATCGACCCCGGCGTCTCCGGGGCCACATGGCTGGGGATGCCGCCGGGGAACGAGAACTGTCGGAACAGCCTGCGCATGCCCGCGGCGTCCAGCGACACGTCCGGGTACACCTCGCTGTAGGTGCCCTCCAGCCACGCGTTCGCGACGGCCGCCGGGCCGCCGTGCCCCGGCCCCATGATGTAGATCATGTCGAGGTCGCGGGCCTTGATCGCCCGGTTGAGGTGCGCGTAGCAGAAGTTCAGGCCGGGCGAGGTGCCCCAGTGGCCGAGCAGCCGCGGCTTGATGTGCTCCGGCCGCAGCGGCTCGCGGAGCAGCGGATTGTCCAGCAGGTAGATCTGCCCGACGGACAGGTAGTTGGCCGCGCTCCAGTACGCGTCGATCCGCCGGACGTCGTCGTCGGTCAGGCCGGCGGAACGGCCCTTGGGTGAAGGCGTCGCGGGGGAGTGCGTCGCCGGGGAGTGGGTCGTGCTGGACGGAGTCGTGCCGGACTGGGTCATGGGTCCGGCGTCCCCGAGAGAGAACGCCTCAACCGTCACCCGGCGATGCGCGGCGACCGGCGAGCGCGGCGGTTGACAGAGCCACGGCGGCGGGTGTGCGTCCTGGGCCGTGCCGCCGTGGCTTTGTCCCCCCACCTGTCGACGTCCCCGGCTACAAGGGGCGGTGACCGCGTCCGGGACGCGGCGCGGCCACCGCCCCGCCCCCCAGCGAACCGGCGGAAGCATCTGACCAGGTGCGTTGCAGCCTGCCGCGTACTCGCGCGTAAGTTCCGGGGTTTGACGGCGCGCTCGACGGGCGGTCGAGGTTCTGCGACGAGAGGTTCACGCTCCGCGATGAACGAGCCACGCAGCGCGATACGCGGCAGGGGGCTCGTCGCCGAGCGGTCTGTCATGGTACGCAGTTCGGAGCGCCGTCTGGACGAGACGGTACTGATGGGAGGCGGTATGGGCGGGTTCTTCACCGGACGGACGCTCGCGGACCTCGGGCGCGATCTGCGTTCCGGCGACGCGTCGGCGGCGGGACTGCTGGCGCACGCGTTCGCGTCGATCGGCACGGAGGCGAACGCGGAGCTCAACGCGTTCGTCACCCTCGACCGCGAGGGCGCCGAGGCGGCCGCCAAGTGGGCGGACGAGGAGCTCGCGTCCGGCATCGACCGCGGCCCGCTGCATGGGATCCCGGTCGCGGTGAAGGACATCATCGACGTCGCCGGCCTGCCGACCGGCATGGGATCGGCGCACTTCACCGGGCATGTCGCGGAGACGGACGCGGCCTGCGTGACGATGCTGCGCGACGCCGGCGCCGTGATCGTCGGCAAGACCGGCACGCACGAGTTCGCGTACGGCGGCAGCGGCGACGTGTCGGTGAACGGGCCGGTCCGCAACCCGCACGACCGGGAGCGGATGTCGGGCGGCTCCAGCAGCGGCAGCGCGGTCGCCGTCGCCGCCGGGATGGTCCCGCTTGCGCTCGGCACGGACACGGGCGGGTCGGTGCGGATCCCCGCGGCGTTCTGCGGGATCGCCGGGTTCAAGCCCCCGTTCGGCGCCATCCCGACCGAGGGCGTGTTCCCGCTGTCGCCGTCGTTCGACCATGTGGGCGTCCTCGCCGGCTCCGCGGACGACTGCCGGATCGCCTACCACGCGCTGACGGGCCCGGCGGAGGCCGTCCCGTCGCCCGTCGACGACAGCGCCCCGCACGGGCGCGTCGCCTGGATCGAGCCGGAGACCGCCGACCCGGACGTGGTGCGGACGGTCCGGGCGCTGTTCCCGGACGCCCCGGCCGAGCCGCTCGGCCTCTTCGAGCTGCGGCGGATCTTCAGGGCGATCCAGGACTGCGAGGCGTACGAGATCCACGCCGAACGCGTCGCGGCTGCGCCCGAGCTGTATCAGCCGCCGACGCTGGAACGCCTGGAGCAGGCGGCGCGGACGCCGGGCTGGCGGTACCTCCGGGCGTTCCGCGAACGGGACGGGTTCGCCCGGCAGGTGGCGGGGCTGCTGGACCGCTACGACCTGCTGGCCCTGCCGACGATGCTGATGACCGCCCCGAAGATCGGTGAGACGGAGGGGCCGTTCGGCCGGCACGCCCCGGCGCTGGTGGCCCTCACCTGCGCGTGGAACGTGCTGGGCCTGCCCGCGCTGAGCGTCCCGGCCGGGACGGTCGGCGGCCTGCCGGTCGGGGCGCAGCTCGTCACGCGGCGCGGCGCCGAGAGCCTCCTGTTCGACATGGCGGCGCGGCTCACGGGCTGACGGTGTCCACCAGCACCTCGGTGATGAGCGCGGGCGGCACGTCGACGCGGGACGCGACGCGGACGACCTGGCGCGCCGCCTCCGCCGGGCGGACGGCGATGACCTTGGACGCGGCGCGGATCGCGGCGAGGCGGTCCTCCGGCGTGGCGAGCGTCCCGCCCGCCCGCTCGACGGCGGCGTCGACGGCGGCGTCGATCAGCGGCGTCCGGGTGCGGAGGGCGTGCAGGACGGCCGCGCGGCCTTCGGCATGAAGGAGGCCCGCGGGGTCGAGGCCGTCGGGCAGGCCCGCGGTCTCGACCGGGCCGCCGACTCCGGCGAGCCGCTCCCAGGCCCGGACGGTTCCGGAGCGTCCGGCCGGGTCGCCGTCCAGCGCGACGAGGACGCCCGCGGTCTCCAGATCGGCGGCCTCCCCGAGCGCGTCCAGTTGCGCGGCGGTGAGGGCGAGGCCGCAGGTCGCGACGGCCGCGTACTCGGCGGGGCCCGCCATCGTGACGGCGATCGCGTCCAGCGGCCCCTCGACGAGGACGGGACGCGCCCCGGCGGCGAGCCGGTCGCGGGCCTCGTGCAGGCCGTAGAGCAGCTCGCCCTTGTGGAAGAGCGGCGTGTCGGGGCCGTTGAGGTATTTGGGTCCGGGGCCGCCGTCGCGGCGGCGGCCGATGAAGCCCGCGATCGCGCCGTCCGGTGTCCGGATCGCGAACATGGCGCGGTCGCGGAAGGTGTCGCGGAGCCGTCCCGCGCCGCCGCCGGGACGTGCCAGCCCGGCGGCGGCGATGTCCTCGTCGCCGTGGCCGAGCCCCCGCAGGTGGTCGGTGAGCGCGTGCGGGCCCGCGGGCGCGCAGCCGATCTGCCAGCGGCGTTGCACGCCCGGCGGGAACCCGCGTCCGGCCAGGTAGCCGGGCACCCAGCTCGCCGCGAGCCGGGCACGGAAGAAGCGCTGGGCGTCCGCCATGATGCCGCCTTGGGATGCGCCCGACACGCGCCCGTGCAGGCGCCGGGCCGTCCGGAGGACGCGGTCGCCCAATCCCGGGCCCGCCCAGAACGCCCGCGCCGGGAAGGCGGGCATGGGCGGGTCCAGCCCGAGCCAGGCCGCCACGAGGTACGCGATCGACTCGGCCTCGATCCGCCGCACGCCCCGCTCGGGGGCCTTCGCCGTGATGGCCGCGAGGTGGCGTCGGGTATCGGGCGGGGGAGGCCCGGATCGGTCGGGGAGCGGGAGGCCGTCCGTCTGCGAGACGTCGAAGACGGCGCGCGGCGCGCCCGTCCGGCCGAGGACGCGGATGCCCGTCTCGCCCTTCTTGACCTGGCGGCCCGCCCAACGCCACTCCTCGTAGGCGCGGACGTCCGTGGCCCCGCGCCACTGCGCGCTGATCAGCAGGATGGCGGTGTAGCCGTGGCGGCGGCCGTGCAGGACGGCCCGTTCCAGCCACCACGACCAGGGGCGCGTCCCGTCCCGCAGCCGGGCCGTCTCCTGGTCGGCGATGCCGCGCAGGAGGCGCCGGTCGTCCGGTCGCATGGAACGGTCGTCCGGTCGCATGGAGCCTCCTCGCCGTCGAGCGGGCGGGGAAGCCACCTACGTCATACCCGCCCGCCTACAGATACAGGCCGAAGAATTCCTCGGGATGCTCCAGGAGCGGCGGCAGATCGTCGGCCGTGAGCGTGATCAGTTCCTTCTTGGTGGGCGTCCGGCCCGCCTTCTTGCCGGTGCCCTCGCTCTTCTTCTTGGCGGCGAAGGCGGCGGTCGCGACGCGGTCGGCCTGGTTGGCGACGGCGACGTCCAGCATGTTCCGCATGAGGCGGCCGTTGCCGAACGACGGGCCGCGGGGCGCGCGGCGCAGCATCGCGAGCAGGACGTCGTCGGTGCCGGGCGCGAGCTTGAAGCCGTCCGCGGCGGCGAGCTGCCCGAACACGGTGATCAGCTCGTCGTCGGTGTAGTCGGGGAAGTGGATCTGCTTGGGGAAGCGCGAGTCCAGGCCCGGGTTGGCGGCGAGGAACTCCGCCATCTCCTGCTGGTAGCCGGCGACGATCACGATGAGGTCGTCTCGGTGGTCCTCCATCAGCTTGACCAGCTCGGCGATCGCCTCGTGCCCGTAGTCGCCCTTCAGCGGGGACTGCGTCAGTGTGTACGCCTCGTCGATGAACAGGACGCCGCCGAGCGCGCGCTCCACCAGCCGGCGGGTGCGCGGCGCGGTCTGCCCGATGTACTCGCCGACGAGGTGCGCGCGGGACGCCTCGATCAGATGCCCGGACGACAGCACCCCGAGCCGCTTGTAGATGCGGCCGAGCAGCCGCGCCACCATCGTCTTGCCGGTCCCGGGGTTGCCGGTGAACACCATGTGCCGGGTCGGCGGGGTGATCCGCAGCCCGGACTCGCTGCGCAGCCGCGCCGCGTGCGTCCCGGCGACGATGAGCGCGATCTCGTGCTTGACGGTGTCGAGGCCGGTGAGGGAGTGCAGCTCGGCGAGCGGGTTCCCGGCGGCGAGCGAGGTGTCCAGCGTCTCCGGGATGTCCTGCTTGCGGACGACCGGCTTCGCGTCCCGGCTCTCGTCCTCCGGCGCTGTGCCGTCGGCCGCCTGCGCCGCGTCCTTGGCGGCCCGGGCGCGGACGGCGGCGACGACCTGGTCGGCGAGGTGGGGGGCGAGGCGGGCGTTGCGGAGCGTCTGCATCGGCGGCGTCGCGGCCAGCAGCGCGCCCGCCGCCTCCACGGCCTGCCGGGTGCCGCGGGCGCCGCGGGCGTCCAGCGCGCGGCGGAACAGCTCGGCGTGGCCCTCCGCGGTGAACGGGCGGGTCCGGGCGATGCGGAACCGCTGCGGCAGGACGGGGTTGATCTCGCGGATCCGGTCCTCGCCGCCCGCGTCGCACAACGCGACCACGTGCAGGTCGGGGTGGACGGCCAGCAGCCGGTGCAGCTCGGCCGCGATCGCCTCGCCGTTCCCGGGGTCGGTGACGATGCCGTCCAGGCCCTCGACGATGAGCAGCCGGTCGCCCGCGCAGTCGCGGGCGTCGGCGTGCAGCTTGGCGACGGCGTCCGACAGCCGCTGCCCGGTGAACAGGTTGTCGGTGACCCAGTGCGGATCGCGGCCGAACGCGAGGGCCTTCGCCAGCTCCTGCGCCGCGTCGCGCTTGCCGGTGGCGTCGGGCCCGGCGAGCAGCAGCCGGACGGGTTCGTCGCCGCGGGTCAGCTCCTCCAGCGCCTGAACCACCTCGGGCTGCCCGACCAGCGACGTCGTGATCTCCGGACGTCCGCGCGTGCGCGACCCGGCGGCCCCGGGGGCCTTCGCCGGGACGCTCTTCAACGTCTCGGTGAGCGGGTTCACGACGCGGCGGCGCGGCGCGTACAGGCGGCGCAGGTCGGTCTGGAACTGGCCGACCGGGATCCACTCGGCCTTCGGGAACCACGGGTCGCCCGGCAGCCCCTGGACGACGGCGACGAACCGCATCGCCATGTCGAGCCAGCCCCGGCAGGCGTCGGCGGCCCCGGCGACCAGCGCCCGGACGAGCCACGCCCGCGTCCGCTCCTGCCACGCGCCCGGCTTGAACCCACGCCGCTCGCCGGGGAACCGCTGCTGCAGGTCGCCGTAGCGGTCCTCGCCCAGCGCCACGGCCAGCTCCGCCGGGACGTGCTCCATGCTGCCCTGCAGCAGCAGCTGGATCAGGTGGACCTCGACGCTCTCCTCGCGCGGCGCCACCTCCGTCAGGTGCTCGTAGGACGCGAGCAGCCCCCCGCACACCCACTCCAGGTAGCCGACCGGTCCGAGCAGCTCGGGCACCGCGGTGACGATGTCGTCGCCCGCGTGCGCGTGCCAGTGCTCCCGCAGCTCCATCTTGGGGAGGTTGACGTCGCATTCGGGCGGGTCGTCGTACATCCGCAGCAGCGCCTTGCGGCGTTCCTCCAGCGGCTCGACGCCCTCCAGGACGGACAGGCAGTCGCGCGCCAGCTCGATCGCCGGCTCCCGGTCGGGCGCCTCGATCAGCCAGTCGACCGGCGGGCGCCACCGGCCGCCGGGCGCGTCCCAGCGGGTCATTCGGGTGCTGAGCGGGCCGGGGTTGACGAGGTGCTTGTACAGCAGCCGCTCGGGGAGCTGCGACCACGAGCCCGCCTTGATCGCGCCGCCGCCGGGCAGGAACGCCAGGATGCCGAAGATCTCCGCGGTGACCAGCGACGCGGGCAGCGTCAGCAGCTTGTGCTCGTCGGTGGTCAGGTCGGCGGCCCGCGGGTCGGCCGCGAGCCCGTCGATCCGGTCCGAGATCTCCTCGAAGAGCCCGTCGGGGACGCGCCACGGGCCGTGCGAGTAGACGTCGAGCACCGGCTCGTCGGTGAGCAATAGCTCCAGATGCTCCGGCAGCCGCAAAGAAGTCTCCCCAAGAACGATCAAAGCAGGGGTACAGCCTACGTTTCCCGAGGGAGTGCCGGGTTAGCGGTCCGTCCAATCGGAGGTATTGGGGCTGTCACGTTCGGTCGCCCGGGCGAGGCGTCTCCCATCCCGCTCCGAGCCCGGTCCGATCAGGGGCGGCGGAGGTGCTCGACGGCGAGGCGGGCGGCGGTGCCGATGACGGCGTCGGCCTGCGGCAGGACGGCGACGGGCAGCGGCGATCGCGTGAACACCGCGACCGCGTACCGCCCGCCGTCGGGGTACTCGACGACGCCGACCTCGTTGCGGAGCGTCGGCAGCGTCCCGGTCTTGCCGCTGACGACCACGTCGTCGTAGGGGAACCCGGACGACAGCCGGTGCGGCCAGACCTGGAGCCCGAACAGCCGGCGCATCGCCGCGCAGCCGGCGGGCGGCGCGGCCTCGTCCCGCCAGATCATCGACAGCAGGCGGGTCATGTCGCGGGGGGTGCTGCGGCTCGTCCGGGCGGGGTCGAGGGCGCGGAGGCGGGACCGCACGCCGGGCTCGTCCAGCTTCGCCCACACGTCGGCGACGCTGCTCGCCCCGGCGTCCGCGAGCAGGGTCTCGTGCAGCTCGCGTCCGCTGACCTCGACGGCGGTGCCGCGCAGCCCGAGCGCCGCGGACGCCGCGTTGACCGCGTCCCGGCCGACCCGCTCGAGCACGACGTCGGCGGCCGCGTTGTCGCTGACCGTGATCATCAGGAAGGCGAGGTCGCGCAGCGACAGGCGCGCCTCGTCCAGCATCCCCGACACCCCGGTGGGCCCGGTGGTGCGGCCCTCGGCGGGCAGCGTGACCTGCTCGGACGGGTCGATGAGCCCCTCTCCGGCCTGCCGGTGGAAGGCGACGAGCAGCGGCACCTTGAACACCGACGCGAGCACGACGGGCGCGTCGGCGCGGACGGCGACCTCCCGTCCGGTGTCGATGTCGACGGCGTGCAGGAACCCGGTGACGCCGGCGGAGCGGAACTCCTTCTCGATGCGCTCCACCGTGTCCGCGCTCATGCCAGGAACCCGGACGACGGGCGCGGGACGACCCGGCGGGCGAGGGCGCCGTCCAGCGGCGCCATCCCGGCCTCGCTGCGCAGCACGGCGGTCGCGACGGCGGTGAAGTCGGCGATCGCGCGGGCGTGCTCGGGGTCGCGCGCCCGGCGCCACACGCACGACGTCCGCCACGAGAGCGGCTCGCCGACCAGGGGACGCCACGTCACCCCGGCGGAGTCGTCGGTGCGGGGGACGAGCGCCACCGCCGTCCCCGCGAGGACGAGCCCCAGCGCGAACTGCGGATGCCGCGCCTCGTGGACGGCGGCGGGCGCGTACCCGTGCCGCCGGCAGGCAGCCAGCAGGTCGTCGTGCGCGCCGGGCGCGTCGCCGCGCGGCGGCACGACCAGGTCGAACCCGCGAAGGTCGGCCAGATGCACTTCGGCGGGCGGGTAGGTTGTGGGCCCGTCGTGGGGGTCGGTGAGCCCGGGGGAGGAGGCGGTGGGGAGCAGGACGCCGAGCGGTTGGGCGAGCATCGGGCCGAGGTCCAGGTCGCGGGTGTCGCACGGGTGCCGGACGACGCCGGCGTCCAGCGCGCCGTCGGAGAGCGCGCGGACCTGTTCGGCGGTGCCCGTCTCGCGCAGGTCGAGCCGCAGGTCGGGGCGGCGGTCGCGGAAGGCGGCGATGAGCGCGGCGACGATCGTCCCGCCGAGGTCGCTCGGCACGCCCGCGCGGACCGTGCCGGCCTCGCCGCGCCTGGCCCGCTCGGCGACGGAGTAGATGCGCTCCACGCGGGTGAGGATGTCACGGGCCTCGTCCAGCAGGAGCCTGCCGGGCGCGGTGAGCTCCACCCGCCGGCTCGACCGGTCGAACAGCCGGACGCCGAGCTCCCGCTCCAGCCGCTGGATCCGCTGGCTGAGCGGCGGCTGCGCCATGCCGAGCCGCTCCGCCGCGTGGCCGAAGTGCAGCTCTTCCGCGACGATGACGAAGCACCGCAGGTGGCCGACGAGGTTCACGACCAGGGATCATATCAATTCAGATATATCTGTGACATAGATATCAATCTTGGACATTTCGCCGTCGAGCTGGTGTTCTTGTGGCCTCATTCAGGGGGAGGAGATCGAAGATGCGCCGATCCGGAAGGGTCACGCCGCGGGTGTGGATCGCCGCGGCGATCGCGACGGCGGTCGTGGTCGCGGGAGCGGGGACGGTGTGGTTCCTGAGCCGGGGAGACGACCCGAGGGACACCGCCGAGCGCTACCTCGCGGCCTGGACGAGCCGCGACTACGCGGCCATGAAGGCGCTGACGGACGGTCCGCCCGCCGACTTCGAGCAGCGCCTCACCAGGATGTACGACGACCTCGGGCTCACGTCCCAGCGGTTCACCGTCGCGTCCGTGGGCGGCGCGGACGGCGGGAAGGCGGGCGCGTCCTACGGCGCCGAGCTGCTCCTCGCCGGTACCCGCACGTGGACGTACGAGGCGCCGCTGCCGCTCGTCGAACGGGACGGCGAATGGCGCGTCCGGTGGTCTCCGCAGCTCCTGTACCCGGAGCTCCAGGAGGGGCAGCGGCTGGACGCCGGCCGCGCCTGGCCGGAGCGCGCCGCGGTCCTGGCCGCCGACGGCAGCACGCTGAGCGGCTCGCCGTCCGGCTCCGCGCGGCAGCTCGCCGGGCCGGTCGGGCCCGCGTCCGCCGAGGCGGCGAAGAAGCTCCGCGCGCCCTACCGCCAGGGCGACCCGGTCGGCCTGGACGGCCTCCAGAAGCAGTACGAGCGGCGCCTCGCCGGGACGCCCGGGCTCGCCGTGCAGATCGTCGGCGCGGACGGCACCCCGGTCAAGACGCTGAAGCGGTTCGACAGCTCTCCGGGCGAACCGCTGAAGACGACCATCGACCCGAAGGTGCAGGCCGCCGCGGGCAAGGCGCTGAGCGAGGCGAAGAAGCCGGCCGCGATGGTCGCGCTGCGCCCGTCCACCGGGGAGATCCTCGCCGTGGCGAACAAGCCCGGCGGCTACAACCGCGCGCTGATGGGCCAGTACCCGCCCGGCTCGACGTTCAAGGTCGTCACCGCCGCCGCGCTCGTCGCGGGCGGCGTCGGCGCGGGCACGAAGGTCGCCTGCCCCGCCACCACCACGATCGGCGGCCGCTCGTTCCACAACTACAAGCACGAGGACTTCGGGACGGTCCCGTTCCGCGAGGCGTTCGCGCACTCGTGCAACACCACGTTCGCGCGCCTCGCCGTGGACAAGCTGGGCGAGAAGCGGCTCGCCCAGGTCGCGTCCCAGTTCGGGTTCAACGCGCCGATCATCGCCGGGGTGCCGGCCGTCCGCGCCGCGTTCCCCGCGAACAAGGACGACACCGCGTTCGCCGCCGCGTCCTTCGGGCAGGGCAAGGTGCTGACCAGCCCGCTCAACATGGCCGCCGTCGCCGCGGCCGCGGCGGACGGCACCTGGCGGTCGCCGCGCCTCGTCAGCGCCGCCGACACCGTGCACGCCGCGGACGCGGGCGGACGCAGGCCCGAGCCGCCGAAGAGGCTCGAACCGGCCGTCAAGAAGGCGCTGCAGACGATCATGCCCGCCGTCGTCAGCGAGGGGACGGCGTCGGGCGTCGCGTTCCCGTCCGGGACCGCGGGCAAGACCGGGACCGCCGAGTTCGGCGAAGGCGAGAACCCGCCGACCCACGGCTGGTTCATCGGCTACCGGAAGGACGTCGCCTTCGCCGTGATCGTCGAGGGCGGGGGGACGGGCGCCGAAGCGGCCGCCCCCATCGCGGCGAACTTCCTCAAGGGGCTGTGACGCGGCTCAGCGCAGCGCCTGGGTGAGGACGCGGGCGGTCTCGGCGACGGCCCGCTCGTCGGCTTCGGCGCCCGCGCCCGGCCTGGTCGTCAGGATCGCGATGACCAGCGGGGCGCGGGACGGCGGCCAGACGATCGCGATGTCGTTGGCGCTGCCGTAGACGCCGGCGGTGCCGGTCTTGTCGCCCGCCGTCCAGCCCTCGGGCAGCCCGGCCCGGATGCGCGCGCCGCCGGTCACGGCGGCCTTCAGCCAGCCGATGAGCCGGTCGCGATCGGCGGGGGCGAGGGCGTCGCCCACCGTGAGGGCCCGCAGGCTCCCCGCCCAGGCGCGCGGCGTGGTCGTGTCGCGCCTCTCGCCCGGCTTCCAGTCGTTGAGGCCGGGCTCCCAGCGGTCGCTGCGGCTGACCGTGTCGCCGAGCGAACGGAGAAACGCGGTGAGGCCGGACGGTCCGCCGATCTGTTTCAGCAACAGGTTCCCGGCCGCGTTGTCGCTTCGCGTGATCGTCGCGTGGCACAGGTCGGCGACGGTCATTCCGGTGCCGACGTGTTTCTCGGTGACGGGGGAGAAGGGCGCCAGGTCGCTCTTCTTGTAGCGGATGACGCGGTCAAGCAGCCCGGGGTCGGAATCGCGCGCCTTCCGCAGGACCGCCCCGCAGACGATCGCCTTGAACGTGGAGGCGAACGGGAACGTCTCGTCCGCGCGGTGCCCGACGAAACGGCCGGTGCCGGTGTCGACGGCATAGGCGCCGATGCGCACGTCGCGGGCCTTCTCAAGCCCGCGGAGCTTCGCCGTGACATCGCTTTGGGACGGCGCTTGGGACGGCGCGGCCTGCGCGGAGACCCGCGGGCTCTGCGGCGCGCTGCTCTTCGACGCCGGAGGGGCGGCCTGGGAGTCGCAACCCGCGATGGCGGCGAAGGCCGCAAGGGCGAGGACGGCGGCGCCGAGCGGCGTCCGGAACCGGGGACCGGGAGTCTTCATGAAGGAGCGCACCTAGGAGGAGGACGGTGGAGTCGTGGAGCCGCGGACGATCAGTTCCCCCGGCAGGACGCGGGGCGGCGGACGGCGCCCGGCGAGGAGGTCGAGCAGCGCCGTCATGCCCTGCGCGCCCAGCTCCTCCGCGGGCAGCCGGACGGTCGTCAGCTCCGGCTCCAGCGCGGTGGCGAGCAGGACGTCGTCGAACCCGGTGACCGACAGGTCGCCCGGGATGTCCAGCCCGCGCGCCCGCGCCGCCTTGTACGCGCCGGCGGCGATCAGGTCGTCGTCGCAGACGAGGGCGGTCGGTGGATCGGCACGGTCCAGAAGCCGCGCGGCGGCGTCCCTGGCCGAGCCGGCGTCGATGGCGCACGTCGCGCGGAGCAGGGCCGAGCCGGGCACCCTGCCGAGGGCGCCGGCGAGGGCGTCGGCGCGGGCGCGGAACGTCCACTGGTCGACGCCGGCGGCCACATGCCCGATGCGGCGGTGGCCGAGCGCGGTGAGGTGGGCGACGATGTCCCGCATCCCGTCCGCGACGCCGAAGTCGACCGTCGGGGGGCGCGGCATGGAGTACGGGCCGGACGGTCCCGCCGGGCCGCTGTCGAGCATCACGGCGGGCGTCTGCCGGAACTCGCCGAGCGCCTCGACGGCCAGCGAGGACGCGAGGACGCCGTCGATCGCCTCGTCCGGCACGGCGAACGGGCTGTCGACCCCTTTCCCGCCCGTGCGGTCCGGGCCTTCCGTGCCGTCCGGCCAGGTGGAGACCACGACGCCGAACCCGTGCCGGGACGCGACGCGCGCCGCGCCGGTGTAGACGGGCCCGAAGAACGGCGCGGTCAGGGTCGGGACCATCAGCAGGACGGTCCGGGTCGTGCCGAGCCGCAGGTTCCGGGCCGCCTGGTTCGGCCGGTAGCCGAGGCGAGCGGCCGCGCTGCGCACGCTGCGGGCGGTGGCGGGGGAGACCCGGCCCGTCCACTTGCCGCCCAGCACGAGCGAGACCGTGGACTGCGAGACCCCGGCCTCCTGGGCCACGTCCTTGCTGGTGGGACGGCTGACTGCCGGCACCTGCGCCTCCCTGGCCGATCATGGACGAATTCAGACTAGCGCCGCGCGCTCCGGAAGTGGTACGTATGACCCGGCGAGTAATACGTATGACGGGGCGAAATACGGGGGCATGATGCGGGGTTATGTCGTCTTCCTGCGGCGGCCGTACGCGGGGAGGCTGCTCGGCGCGACCCTCCTCGGCCGGCTGCCCAACGGCATGGGGATGCTCGCCGTCGTGCTGCACGTCCGGGCGGACGGCGGCGGCTACCCCCTCGCCGGGACGCTCGCCGCGATCCTCGGCCTGGCGACGGCCGCCGGGCAGCCCGTCCTCGGCCGCGCCATGGACCGGTTCGGGCAGCCCCGCGTCCTGATCCCGGCCGCGCTGGCGTCCGCCGCGGGCTTCGGGCTCCTCGCCGCCGTCGGCGCCGGCCCGCTGCCCGCGGCCGTCCTCGCGGTGGTCGCCGCCGGGTTCGCCACACCGCCGCTGGAGGCCGGGCTGCGCGCCCTCTGGCAGGACGTCCTGGACGGCCCCGAGCAGGTCGACGCCGCCTACGCGCTGGACGCCGCGTCCCAGGAGCTCCTCTTCACCTTCGGGCCGCTGCTCGTCGTCGCCGCGGCCGTCGCGAGCACCGAGACCGCGCTGCTGCTGACCGGCGCGCTCGGCATCGCCGGGACGCTGATCGTCGCGCTGTCCGGGCCGTCCCGCCGCTGGACGGGCGAGCCCCGCGCCTCCGACTGGGCCGGGCCGCTGCGGTCGCCCGGCCTGCGGGTGCTGCTGCTGTCCCTGGCCTGCGCGGGGATCGCGCTCGGCGTGTACGCGGTCGCCGTCGTCGCCTACGCCGAACGGCAGGACAGCGACGTCGCGTCCGGGCTGCTGCTGGCGTGCATGGCGGGCGGCGCGCTCGCGGGCGGGATCGTCTACGGCGCCCGGCGGTGGGCGGGCGCGCCGCATCGGCGGCTGCCGTGGCTGCTGGCCGCGCTCGCCGCCGGGTACGTCCCGCTCGTCCTCGCGCCGGGCCTCGCGGCCATGTCGGTGCTCGCGTTCGCGTCCGGCGTCTTCCTCGCGCCCGTGCTGGCGTGCAGCTTCACCCTCGTCGACCGGCTCGCGCCGAGCGGGACCGTAACCGAGGCCTTCGCGTGGGTCGTCGCGGCGGTCGGCGCGGGCAGCTCGGCCGGCTCGTTCGCCGCCGGCCTCGGGCAGGACCTCGCGGGCGTTCCCGGCGCGTTCGCGGGGGCCGGGGTGGGCGGTGTCCTCGCCCTGGTCTTCTGCCTGGCCGGCGGCAGGACGCTCCGTCCGCACCCCGCCCCGGCCGTCGCCGCCAAAGCCTCCGTCTGACCCGCATCCGGCCGCCGGGGGTCAGACCCAGGAGCCGAACCAGATCCGCTCGTGCCAGTCGTCGTACGGGATCGTCTCGGCCGAGAGGATCGGGTGGAAGTACGCGAAGTTCGCCAGCACCACCAGCAGGAACGCGCCCGCGGCGGCCGCGCCGACCAGCCGCCGCAAACCCGCGCCCGGCGGGGGCGGCCCCGGCTGCACGGCCGTGTGCGCGCCGCCGTAGCCGGGAAGGGTGGACGCGTCCTCGGGCGTGTCCCCGTAGTGCGCGCCGTAGCGCTCGCCGGGACGGGCGGCGTGCGCGCCCGCGTACGAGGCGGGCGCGGGCCCCATCAGATACCCCAGGACCAGGACGACCGCCAGCACCATGAACGGGATCAGCGGCGTCGCGTAGAACAGGAACATCGTCCGCTCGGCGAACGCCGACGGGAACCAGGTCAGCCAGCCGGCGAGGAAGCCGAGCAGGATCGCCCCGGCCCGCCAGTCCCGCAGCATGACCCAGATGATCGCGACGGCGATCAGCGCCGCCAGCGCGCCCCACCACAGCGCGGGCGTGCCGATCCCGAGGATCTCGCGGGAGCAGCGCGTCGCCTCGCCGCAGGCGTTCTTGGGCTCGGTGTAGAAGAACGCGACCGGACGCCGCAGGACGGGCCAGTCCCACGGCCACGACTGGTACGGATGCTTGTCGTCCAGCCCGGTGTGGAAGTCGAGGATCTGCTTGTGGTGGCGCCACAGGTCGGGCATCGCCTCGAACGGCCGCCAGAGCACGTTGCCGGACGCCTCACCGCGTCCCCAGGCGCCCGGCTTGAAGATCCAGCCCCACCACGTCGCCAGGTAGGTCAGCAGCCCGACCACGACGAGCTGCACGAACGCCGGGACGGCCTCCAGCGCCAGCATCCCGGTGAACGGCGCCCGGACCCCGGCCGCCCGCCGGGCGCCGTAGTCCCACAGGATGACCATCAGCCCGAACGCGGCGACATAGAAGATGCCCGTCCACTTGGTGGCGCAGGCGAGGCCGAGGCAGACGCCCGCGCCCCACCGCCAGCCGTGCACGAGGAACGGCCCGTAAAGGGACGTGTCCCCTCGATCGAGCTTCTCGGCGAGGACGCGGCGGGAGCGGTCGCGGTCGTTCACCAGGCACGCGAACCCGGCGAGGACCCAGAACATCACGAAGATGTCGAGCAGCGCGGCGCGGCTGGTCACGAACGCGAGGCCGTCCACCGCGAGCAGCAGCCCGGCGGCGCAGCCGAGCATCGTCGACCCCGTCATCCGGCGCGCGACCCGGCACAGGATCAAGACCGACAGCGTCCCGGCGAGGGCGGGGACGAACCGCCAGCCGAACGGCGTCGCGCCGAACATCCACTCGCCCATCGCGATCATCCACTTGCCGAACGGCGGATGCGCGACGAACGAGGGGCCGTCCGTCCAGATGTTGGCGTTCTGATCGGCGATCAGCAGCTTGTCGGCGTCCTTGACGGTGTTGTGCTCCCAGCCGAACTCCAGCAGGGCCAGCGCGTCCTTGGCGTAGTACGTCTCGTCGAACACCACCGACTTCGGCGACCCGAGCCCGTCGAACCGCAGGTAGCCGGCGAACAGCGTCACCAGGAGCGGCCCGAGCCAGGACAGCAGCGGGTTGCCGGGGATCGCGGGCGCGAGCCATTCCCGGAGCGGGGGCGGTCTCCGCCGTGACCCGGTGGCGGGCGCTTTCACGAGATCCGTCGTCGCCATCCAGTCATCGTACGGGCGGCCGGACCCCGCCGCTTTCGGGCGAGGAACGCGGTACGCGGCGCGGGTGGAAGACTGGGGCGCGTGATGGGGACCCTGGTGCTCGGGGCGGCGCCGATCGGGCGGCCGGAGGACGCGTCGGCGCGGCTGCGGGCGGCGCTGGCGGACGCGCCGGTGATCGCGGCCGAGGACACCCGGCGGCTGCGGCGGCTCGCGGGCGACCTCGGCGTGCCGCTCACCGCGCGGATCGTGTCGTACCACGACCAGAACGAGAAGGCCCGGGCGGACGAGCTGCTGGCCGAGCTGCTCGCCGGACGGGACGTCCTCGTCATCACCGACGCGGGCATGCCCGGCGTCTCCGACCCGGGGTACCGGCTCGTCCGCGCGGCCGTCGCCGAGGGCATCCCGGTGTCGGTGCTGCCCGGCCCGTCCGCCGTCACGACAGCGCTGGTGGCGTCCGGCCTGCCCACCGACCGGTTCTGCTTCGAGGGGTTCCCGCCGCGCAAGCCGGGGGAGCGGGCCCGGCGGCTGGACGCGCTCGCCGGCGAGCCCCGCACGATGGTGTTCTTCGAGTCCCCGCGCCGGCTCCCGGCGACCCTCACCGCGATGGCGGACGCGTTCGGCGCCGGCCGTCCGGCCGCCGTCTGCCGGGAGCTGACCAAGACCTACGAGGAGATCCGCCGGGGGACGCTCGGCGAGCTCGCCGCGTGGGCGGAGGGCGGCGTGCTCGGCGAGATCACGCTGGTGGTCGGCGGGGCGCCCGAGCCGGAAGGGCTGTCGGACCCGGTGGAGCTGGCCGCCGCCGTCGCCGCGCGCGAGGACGCCGGGACGCCCCGCAAGCAGGCCATCGCGGAGGTCGCCAAGGAGAACGGCGCCCCCAAGCGGGTGGTCTACGACGCCGTCGTCCGCGCCAGGAACGTCCGCGCCGGGAAGTAGCGGTCACGGGAATCCGGGGCGCACTATGGAGTTGGTGGCGTCGCCACGGATGCGGAGGTGAGAGCCGTGCGGGACGCATGGTCGAGCCACGAGGTCTGGGTCTTCGAGTGCCTCAACTGCGCGACGACCTGGAACGAGGAGCTGGAGGCCCGCCATTACGGCGACGGGCACGGGAACGAGGCCGTCATCTACGAGCGCGGCGGCCAGCCCTGCCCGACGCCCTGGGTGGACCGTTCCTGCCCGAACTGCCAGAGCCAGAACGTCAAGGCGCTGTCCGCGATGAAGGGCAGGCACGGCGAGGTGCCGGTGGCGCGCAGCGGCAGCGACGTGGCGATGGTGTTCCACCTTCGCCGCATGCACGCCTGGTGAAGCGGGCCCTTGAGAGCCCCGAGGGCTAGGCGAACGGGGTCTTGGGGTCGGCGTCCTTGGGCGTTGCCTCGTCCTGGCCGCGCCGGGATTTCGGAACGGCGCGGAGGGTGCGCGTCCAGCCGGCGGCCGTCGCGCGGGCCTCGGGCCTGAACGCGGCCCCGGCCGCGAGCGCGGCGAGGGGGATGGCGGGCAGCACGTACCGGTAGTCGAACTCCGCGGTCGCGGCGGGCGCCAGCAGGAGGCCGGTCGCGAGCGTCCACGGCAGGAGCGCCTCGCCGCCGAACCGCCGCCACAGCGGGACGAGCCCCGCCAGCCCGATGAGCAGGATGGCGCCGATCATCGTTCCGCGCAGGTAGAAGACGTCCTGGTAGCCGCGGGCGACCCCGGCGAACGGGTCGACGACCTGGGTGCGGGCGTCGCCGCGCTCGTAGGCCCTGGCCTCCGCGGACGCGATCCCGCCGCCCGGCATGTGCCATTCGGGCAGCGGCCTGCTCTTCTTCCCGAACTCGTACTGCGAGTACGTCGCCTCGTCGGGGAACACCGTCCGCTCCCAGCGGAACACGCGGAAGAAGTCGTGCGCGACGACCTGGAGGTAGTCGAAGGGCTGGGCGATGATCGCTCGCTTGGCGAAGTCGTTGCCGAGCGCGTTGTTCTCCGGGCTGAACCGCGTGCCGGTGTAGCGGTTGAGCGGCGACTGGGCGTTCCAGATGCCGTCCTGCGAGTTCGGCAGCCGGTTCGCGGGCTCGGTGCAAAGCGGGTACTCGCTGACCGGCAGGTCCTTCATCTGGTGGCAGTCGGCGAACTTGTAGACCCGCGCGTACAGGAAGATCCCGTTGCTCTCGGTGATCGCGAACTTGTCGCTTTCGGCCTTGTACCAGCCCATATAGGCCAGCACGGGCAGCATGCAGGCCGCGAGCGTGGCCGCCATGATCTTCCAGCCGCTGCGCCGGATCAGCATGTACACCAGGACGCCGAGCAGCACCGGCATGCCGACCGACCGGGTCAGCCACGCCAGCCCGACGATCAGCCCGACCGCCGCGGCGATCTTCCAGGACGGCCGGTCGCGCCACAGCAGCAGCGTGACCGCGCTCATCACCAGGAACGTGAACATCGTGTCCGACAGGACGAGGTGTTCGAGCTGGAGCTGGTAGGCGTCCAGCAGCACGGGCGCGGCGGCGAGCGCGGCGCCCCAGCCGGGCAGCCGGAACCTCCGCCGCAGCAGCGCGTAGATCATCACGCCCATCGCCAGGCCCATGAGGTGCTGGACGGCCGCGACGAGCACGAAGCTGTGGAACGGCTTGAGGACGAGCAGGAGGAACGCGTACCCGTCCGGCCGCAGCGGATGCGGGTAGGGGTCGGTCGCGACGTGCAGGTAGTCGAAGCTGTCGTTGAAGAACATCACCGGCTGGTAGCCGAGCATCGCCACGACGCGGAGCAGCGCCGCTGTGGCAATGATCACACTGAACGCGGGATTCCGCCGGGCGAGCTCCCACAGGCCGCGGCCGCGCCGCCTGCCCTGGGAGTCGGCGGCCTCGTCCTCCGGCGCGCCGGACGGATCACCCGGTTCCGTGCCCGTCGCCGAGCCGGAGTCGGCCTCCTTGAGGGGCCCGACCTGCTGGTCCTCGTCGGGGACCGGGACGGTCGTCGTCCCGCCGGGCGTGTCGCCCGAACCTGACGCGCCGGGCCGCCCGTCCGCGTCCTCGGCGGCTCCGTCGGCCGCGTCCGCCGTGGCCAGGGCGGTCCCGCCCGTGCCGCCCGGCGCCGCCGCCGCGTGCCCCGTGCCGGCCGCGGTGCCCCGCGGCGATTCGCCCGCCACTGCCGCACCTCCCCTTCGGTGTCCGGCCCCCTGTCCGGCGGCACTGCGTTCTCCGGCGCGCGTCACAGCCGACCCACCCCTTCCGGGCCGCTGTGCCCGTATGCTTGACGTCCTAGCCTGCTAGCCTGCCGCCCGCGAACGTGGCGGTGACGTTTTTTGGGTTGCGATAGGGCAACACGATACGGGTGCTCTTGACGAGAGCGGCCATCAATACCCGTCTCCGGCAGGCATCATGAACCACTGGATTCATGAACGACGACGGGCCGCCGCGCAGAACAACTGAGATTAGTGGATCGTCCCGCCGGCGGTCATCAGGGGAAACGCCATCAGGGAAAAACGTCACCAGGGGTAACGAAGGAGATCGCGTGGAACTCTCCGTAGTGATGCCGTGTCTGAACGAGGCCGAGACGGTCGAGACCTGCGTCCGCAAGACGATCGGTTTCTTCGAGGACAACGGCATCGACGGCGAGGTCGTCATCGCCGACAACGGCAGCACCGACGGCAGCCAGCAGCTCGCCAGGGACGCGGGGGCGCGTGTCGTGCCGGTCATCGACAAGGGGTACGGCAACGCCCTCATGGGCGGGATCCGCGCCGCGCGCGGCCGGTACGTCGCGATGGGCGACGCCGACGACTCCTACGACTTCACCACCCTCGGCCCGTTCCTGGACGAGCTGCGCGACGGCGCCGACCTCGTCATGGGCAACCGGTTCAAGGGCGGCATCGCCGACGGCGCCATGCCGCCGCTGCACCGCTACCTCGGCAACCCGGTGCTCAGCTTCGTCGGCCGGCTGTTCTTCCGCAGCAAGATCGGCGACTTCCACTGCGGGCTGCGCGCCTTCGACAAGGAAGCGATCATGCGGCTCGGCCTGCAGACCGGCGGCATGGAGTTCGCCAGCGAGATGGTCGTCAAGGCGACCCTGCAGGGGTACGACATCCGCGAGGTCCCGACGACGCTGTCGCCGGACGGACGCACCCGCGCCCCGCACCTGAACACCTGGCGCGACGGTTGGCGCCATCTCCGCTTCCTCATGCTCTACAGCCCGCGCTGGCTGTTCCTCATCCCCGGTCTCGTCTTCATGACGCTCGGGCTGCTCGCCGGGATCGCGCTGTCGACCGGCCCGGTCACGGTCGGGGAGATCGCGTTCGACGTCGACACGCTGGTCGGCGCCGGCGCCGCGCTGGTGATCGGCTTCCAGGCGGTGCTGTTCGCGCTGCTCACGAAGGTCTACGCGATGCAGGAGGGATTCCTGCCGCACGACCAGCGGGTCCAGAAGATCATCGACTGGTGGAGCCTGGAGCGCGGGCTGCTGCTCGGCGGGCTGCTCGCCGTCGCCGGTCTCGGCGGCCTCGTCGCGTCGCTGCTGCACTGGCGGGTCAACAGCTTCGGCGAGCTCGACCCGCGCGAGTCGCTGCGCATCGTCGTCCCCGCCGCCACCGCGCTCGTGATGAGCCTCCAGGCCATCTTCGCCTCCCTGTTCGTCAGCATCCTCGGCATCCGCCGCCGCCAGCACCCGCCGATCGTGGACGCGGCCGAGGAGGCCGCCGGGGTCGTGGACGCCGCCGCCCGCCGGGTCGCGAAGGACGACGAGTCCGCGAAGGTCTCCGCCGGGAGCCGCACCACCGGGAAGCCGGGCGCGGCCAAGTCGGGCGCGAAGTCGGGCGCGGCGAAGTCCGGCGCGACGAAGCCGGGGGCCACGAGGGCCGCCGAGAGCGACGAAGGCGACCAGAGCGACGAGGACGGCGCGTCCGGCCGGTAACCCGCCGATCCGTGCCGATCCGGTCGCCAACCCGTCGCCCAAGGATTGTCAACATCTGAAAAACACGCGGGACAGACCGTCGCGAAAGCCGAGAACCCGCTGAGCGTTCCCGGGCCTCGAACCGGTGCCCCTGCAGTGTTGTGACAGGCTTGACCGGCGATGGATCACCGTTCTCTGACAGCCCGGCGCCCGGGGGGCCGTACGTCGATGAGCACGCCAACGCCGGCCGGCGCGGGGACCGCGCCGCCGGCCCCGACCGCGGCCCCGTCAGCGGCCCGGCCGGCTGTCAGCGCACGCCCGCCGGTCGCGCCGCCGGACCGGCGCCCCGCCCCGTCCCGGCCGAGCCGCCGCCGCTGGGCCTGGCTGTTCGTGCTGGGCTGGGCCGCGCAGGTCGCCGTCCGGCTCGTGCTCGGGTCCGGGCAGACGGTGCCCGTCGCCACCCCGGACGAGTCCGGCTACCTGTTCGCCGCCCGCGTCCTGACCGGCGGCACCGACGCGGACATGTCGTTCGGGACCGTCTACCGCGGCGGGTACCCGCTGCTGCTCACCCCCGCGTTCTGGTTCGGCGACGACCCGGTGAGCGTCTACCGCGGCGCCCTGGTGATCAACGCGCTGATCAGCGCCGCCATGCTCCCGCTGGCCTACCTGCTGCTGCGCCGCCTGCGGGTGCGCAGGCGCTGGTCCTACGTCTTCGGGCACGTGACGGCGGTGCTGCCGTCCGTGCTGTTCTACTCCGAGTTCGCGCTGACCGACGCGATCCTGCCGGTGATGCTGGTCGGCTGGCTGCTGCTCGTCCACGCGTGGCTGAGCGCCCCGCCGCCGGCGGGTCCGCGTTCGTCCGTCCGGCTGAACCTCGCCGGGGCGGGCGCGTCGCTGATCGTCGCCTACGCCTATGCCTGCCACACGCGCGGCGCGGTCCTGCTGGCCGCGCATGTCGCGCTGCTCGCGGCGGCGCTGGTGTGCCGGTGGCGGTCCTGGCGCGCGACGGGTCTCGCCGCGCTCGCCGCCGCCGCCGGGACGGCCGCCGGGATGCTGCTGAACCGGTCGCTGCTGCCGCACATGTACCCGCAGGGGGACAACGACCTGGGCGGCAACGTCGTCCGGCGGCTCACCTCCGAGGACGGCTGGGGCTGGATGCTGTCGCTCGGCACCGGACAGGTCTGGTACCAAGCCGCCGCGACCGGCGGGATGGCGGCGATCGGCCTGGTCGCGGTCGCGTTCGTGGCCGTCCGTCCCGCCGGAACCCCGCTGGGCGCGCCGGGACGGACGCGGGCGCTCGCGCTCGCCGTCATCGCGATCGTGGCGGGCATCGCGTTCGCCACCTCGGCGGCGCTGCCGGTCGAGTACCGCATCGGCAACTACGTCTACGGCCGCTACCTCGCGTCCATCACGCCGGTGCTGTTCGCCGTCGGCGTCGCGGTCCTGCTGCGCGGGTCGCCGCGGACGCTGCTGTGGGCGACGGCCTCAGCGGCCACCCTGACGGTCGTCGCCGCGTGCGTCGTCCAGTGGTATGCGGGCGATCTGCTCACCCTGTACAAGCACACGCCCTACGACTTCCCGGAGACGTCGTTCCTGACGTGGGACTGGGAGTCGTTCCAACTGTGGCACGCCACGGCGACCGCGCTCGTGCTGCTGTGCGCGTCGGTGGCCGTCGTCCGGCTGCGGCGCAGCGGACCGCTGCTGCTCGCGGGCGTGCTCGCCGTCGTCGCGGTCGGGATGTCCGTGACGGCGACCGACCGCATCGCCCGGCCGCTCGTCCGCGACGAGACCGCGCACACCGACATCAGGCAGAGCATCGACCTGCGTCGGCAGCGGTCGATCGCCGTCGACTGGAACGTCCCGTGGACGATCCGGCTGTCGCACTACTACTGGGCCTGGTGGAGCGACGGCAGCGTCTTCGACGCCCGCTGGACGCCCCCGCCGCAGAACGTGGACATGATCGTCCTGGCGTGGCCGAAGGACAAGCCGGCCGCCGAGTCCTGGCCGAAGGGCGCCCCGCCCGGCTGGCGGATCATCGACAGCCGCCGCACCGTCCAGGGCGACTGGGTCGCCTGGGCGCGCTAGTCCTGCCGTGGCTGGGGCGGTGGGTTCCAGAGCTGGAGAATGCCGTCGGATGAGCGCCACATCAGGCGCCAGCCCTGCGTCGGGTCCGGACGCCAGCCGCCCGCGATCTGCGACTCCATGCCGCGCCACCGCGTGTACAGCATCGGGCCCTCGGTCGCGTTCCGCGGGATCTGCGGCATGTAGTGCGGGAAGTCGCGGATCTCGCCGCGCCAGACCGGGTCGCCCCACACGTCCCGCGTGTAGAACGTGAGGGTCTGCGCGAGCCGCCGGTCGGCGCAGATCAGCGTGATGTCACGGTGCCCGGCGAGGTAGCCGCGCAGCTCGCCCCACGCCTTGTCGCGCGGCAGGTCGGGGACGGCCCGGACGGCGGCGACCCCGTACACCCCGCCGAGCGCCACCACCAGCACCGGAACGACCAGGGTGCGCAACCGCCGCTGGGACAGCAGGTCGGACGGCAGCATCCGGAACATCAGGATCAGCGAGCCGAAGCCGCCCGCCAGCAGCGCGGGCAGCACCGCGAACCAGTACCGCTGCAGCCACGCCCGCAGCGAGATGTCGTTCGGGTCGAGGACGCCGGAGAACAGCGTCAGCGGGACGGCGAGGCTGCAGAACCACACCAGGATCAGCGCGAGCCGCCGGTCGTGGGTGACGGCCCAGCCGAGGGTCGTCAGCACCAGGGCGGCGGTGAAGATCATGCCGAGCTCGTTCCAGTCGTGCATGGCGCGCAGGAACGAGCGGGCGGCGAGCTCGCGCGTCACGTAGTCGCGGGACTGGCCGCCGTGCTCAGCGGCGGAGATCAGCCCGGCCAGCGGGCTGCCCCACACGAGCTGGTTGTGGACGAGGCTGACCGCCAGGATCAGCAGCATCGGCGCGCCGACCGTGACGTTGCGGCGCCACGGGATCCGCAGCAGCGCCAGGTAGACCGGGATGGGGAGGAACAGGAACGCCAGGAACTCCCGGACGAGGAACGCCGAGCCCATGCACACCCCGGCGAGGATCAGCATGCGGGTCTGGGCGCGTCCCGTCCTGCGGCTCGCGACGACCAGGCCCGCCATCCCGATCGCGAACAGCCCGGCGCCGGGCATGTCCGGCAGCACCGCCCCGGTCGACCAGGTGATCTCGCGGCCGAACGGGTTCGTCATCGTGAAGAACGGGTGGATCAGCAGGATCGCCGCGGACGCCACGCCCGCCACGTCCCCGAACAGCGACCTGACGACCAGGTACGTCCCGACGAAGAACGCGCAGCCGCCGAGCGCCGCGACGGCGAAGAAGCCGGCCTGGCCGTCCCCGAGGACCTCCTGGACGAGCCGCGCGGGCAGCACCAGGCCGATCCGGGTGACCTGGTGCGGGACCTCGTCGAACGGCCACACCGTCAGCGGGACGTCGGGCCAGTCGCGGGCGGCGAGCCACACGTAGTACGGGTCGAAGTACAGCGGCGGCGTCATGATCACCCACTGCACGAGCACCGTGGCCGCCGCCACCAGCAGGGACAGCCACACGACCCGCCGCGTCCGCCGGACCCGCCCCGCCGCGCGTGCCGGCAGGGCTCGCCGCGGCTCGTCCGGCTCGGTTCCGGTCGCCGCCTCGCCGACGGCCGGCTCGTCGGACGTGGTCTGGGCCATGCCTGGCTCCGCCTCCGCTGATCAGTGCTGCCGATGCCCGGGACCGCTGAAGCCCGGGCGAATGCCCCTGAAACGACGGACCAGGCTACTCGCGTGCCGCGCCGTCCGTGACGCGACTACCCTTGATTCCATGTCCTCGTCAAGCCGTCATATCTTGACCGCGCCCGCCTGGCCGTACGCCAACGGGCCCCGTCACATCGGGCACGTCTCCGGTTTCGCGCTGCCCGCCGACATGTTCAGCCGCTACCAGCGGATGGCGGGTAACACGGTACTCATGGTCAGCGGCACCGACGAGCACGGCACGCCGATCCAGGTCCAAGCCGACAAGGAGGGCGTCTCCGCCCGGGAGCTGGCCGACCGGTACAACGGTGTGATCGCACAGGATCTGCACGGCCTCGGCATGACCTACGACCTGTTCACCCGGACGACCACGCTGAACCACTACGCCGTCGTCCAGGAGATCTTCAAGGGCCTGTACGACAACGGCTACATCTTCCCGCAGAAGACGATGGGCGCGATCTCGCCGTCCACCGGGCGGACGCTCCCCGACCGCTACATCGAGGGCACCTGCCCGATCTGCGGATACGACGGCGCGCGCGGCGACCAGTGCGACAACTGCGGCAACCAGCTCGACCCCGTCGACCTGATCAACCCGGTGTCGCGGATCAACGGCGAGAAGCCGAAGTTCGTCGAGACCGAGCACTTCATGCTCGACCTGCCCGCGTTCACCGAGGTCCTCGGCCGGTACCTGCGCGGCAAGCAGAACGGGGCGCTGGCGTGGCGTCCGAACGTGCTGAAGTTCGCGCTGAACCTGCTGGACGACATGCAGCCGCGCGCGATCAGCCGCGACCTCGACTGGGGCGTCCCGATCCCGCTGGACGGCTGGCGCGACAACCCGGCGAAGAAGCTGTACGTGTGGTTCGACGCGGTCGTCGGGTACTTCTCCGCGTCCGTGGAGTGGGCGCGGCGGTCCGGCGACCCGGAGGCGTGGCGCGCCTGGTGGCAAGACCCGGACGCCCTGTCCTACTACTTCATGGGCAAGGACAACATCGTCTTCCACGCCGAGATCTGGCCGGCGATGCTCCTCGGCTACAGCGGCCAGGGCGACAAGGGCGGCACGCCCGGGTCGCTGGGGGCGCTGAACGTGCCGACGGAGGTGGTGTCGTCGGAGTTCCTGACGATGGAGGGCAAGAAGTTCTCCTCGTCCCGCCAGGTCGTCATCTACGTGCAGGACTTCCTCGCCCGCTACGACGTGGACGCGCTGCGCTACTACGTCGCGGTCGCCGGGCCCGAGAACCAGGACACCGACTTCACGTGGGCGGAGTTCGTCCGCCGCAACAACGACGAGCTGGTCGCGGCGTGGGGCAACCTCGTCAACCGGTCGGTGAACATGGCGGCGAAGAACTTCGGCGCGATCCCGGAGGCGGGCGACCTCACCGACGCCGACCGGGCGCTGCTGGAGCGCAGCCGGACTGCGTTCGCGGCGGTGGGCGCGGAGCTCGAACGGTCCCGGTTCAAGAACTCGATCACCGAGGCGCTGGACGTCGTCCGCGACGCCAACAAGTACCTGTCCGACCAGGCGCCCTGGAAGATCAAGGACGACCCGGCCCGCGTCAAGTCGATCCTGCACACCGCGCTGCAGGTCGTCGACGACGCGAAGACGCTGCTGACGCCGTTCCTGCCGCGCTCGTCGCAGAAGGTCTACGAGATGCTCGGTGGCGAGGGCGAGTGGAGCGGCACGCCGGAGCTGCAGACCGTCTCGGAGGACGGCGGCCCCGACTACACCATCCTGACCGGCGACTACGCGACCGAGGCGCGCTGGGAGTCCACGCCGATCAAGCCGGGCGTCCCGCTGGCGAAGCCGGTCCCGCTGTTCACCAAGCTCGACGCGTCCGTGGTGGACGAGGAGCTCGCCAGGCTGGAGAACCGTTGAGCCGGGACGGGGACGGGCAGAGCTCGCGCTCGTTCCCGCCGCTTCCCGAGCGCCTCCCGGTGGACGTGTTCGACAGCCACTGCCATCTCGACATCGTCTCCACCCCCGTGCAGGAGCAGCTGCGGTCGGCGAAGGCGGCGGGCGTCACCCGGATCGTCACGATCGGCTGCGACCTGCCGTCGTCGCGGTTCGCCGCGGACACCGCCGCCGAGTTCGACGACGTGTACGCGGCGGTCGCGATCCACCCGAACGAGACCACCGGGATCTCCGACGCCGTCCTGGAGGACGTGGCGCGGCTGGCCGCGCACCGGAAGGTCCGCGCGATCGGCGAGACGGGCCTGGACTACTACCGCGACTGGGCGCCGAAGGACGACCAGCACCGCTCCTTCCGCGGCCACATCGAGATCGCCAAGCGGACCGGCAAGGCACTCGTCGTCCACGACCGCGACGCGCACGACGACGTCCTGCGCGTCCTGGACGAGGAGGGCCCGCCCGAAACAGTCGTCTTCCACTGCTATTCGGGCGATGCGCAGATGGCTGCGATCTGCGCCGAGCGCGGCTATCTGATGAGCTTCGCCGGGAACGTCACGTTCAAGAACGCCGAGCCGCTGCGGGAGGCGCTGAAGGCGGCGCCGCTCGACCTGGTGCTCGTGGAGACCGACGCGCCGTTCCTGACGCCGCTCCCGCACCGGGGGAAGCCGAACGCCTCGTACCTGATCCCGCACACCGTCCGCGCGATGGCGGAGGTCAGGGGCGTGGACGTGGCGGAGCTGTGCACGGCCATCGCCGCCAACGGCGAACGCGCCTTCGGCCCCTGGTAAGGCCGCGGCGGCGGCCCGCGCCCCGGAGGGGTCGGCGGGACGCATGTGAGCGATGTGGTGGCGGAGACGCGGCGGGCGGCTCTAATCTCTGGCCTCTGAGCGGGCGCCCCTGAGCCCGACCCCCCTTGGAGGTACCGTGCGTCGCCACCCCCTGCGTCGTCCTGCCGTCCCTGTGCTGCTGGCCACGGCGCTGTCGGTGCTGGGGGCGGGGTGCGGCGGCGACGGATCGGCCGGTCCCAAGGCCGCCGCGGACGCGCCGCGCGCAGACGCGCCCGCACCGCACAAGGTCGTCATCATCGTGGACGGCAAGTGGACCGAGACGATGACGACCGGCACGACCGTCCGGCAGGTCCTCCAGGAGGCCGGGGTCGCGCTGGGCCAGTACGACCTCGTCAAGCCGACCATCGACCAGCCCGCCGGGGACGTCGTGAAGATCCTGCGGCTGCTGTCGGCGCCGAAGACCTTGGCCGTCAAGGTGCCCGCGAAGACGATCCGCAAGAAGAGCGCCTCGGTGCCGCCGTGGGACGAGAAGGTGCTGCGCGAGGGCCGCCCCGGCATCAAGATCGTGACATGGGCGTACGTCCGGCGGCCGGTCGGGAAGGGCGGGAAGCTCAAGCCCGTCAAGAAGGTCATCACGCAGCGGATCAAGCGGAAGCCCGTCGCGCGGGTCCTCGCGGTCGGCCCCGAGTCGGCCGGCACCGGCTCGGCGGCCAGGCTGAACTGGCGCGGTCTCGCGAGCTGCGAGTCGAACAACAACCCGAAGGCCGTGAACCCCGCCGGGTACTACGGGCTGTACCAGTTCTCCATGGCCTCGTGGGCGTCGGTCGGCGGCAAGGGCAAGCCGTCGGACGCCAGCGCGGCCGAGCAGACCTACCGCGCGCAGCTCCTCTACAAGAGGGTCAACGGCCGCTGGCAGGGCCAGTGGCCCAACTGCGGGAAATTCCTGTTCTCCTAGCTGGAACAATCGGGGCGTGGGGGAGACACAGGCGGCGCTGCTGGGCCCGGCGGACGTGCGCGAGCTGGCGGAACGGCTCGGCGTCAGGCCGACGAAGACGCTCGGGCAGAACTTCGTCATCGACGCGAACACCGTCCGGCGGATCGTCCGGGCGGCCGGGGTGCGCCCCGGCGACGTCGTGATCGAGGTGGGGCCCGGGCTCGGGTCGCTGACGCTCGCGCTGCTACCGGAGGCGGAGCGCGTCGTCGCCGTCGAGGTGGACCGGGCGCTCGCCGCGGCGCTGCCCGGCACGGCCCGGGCGCGGGCGCCGGATCTCGCCGGACGGCTGGAGGTCGTCCACGCCGATGCGATGAAGATCACACGGGTGCCGGGGCCCGAGCCGACGGCGCTCGTCGCGAACCTGCCGTACAACGTGGCGGTGCCGGTCGTCCTGCACCTGCTGGCCGTCCTGCCGTCGCTGCGGACCGCGCTCGTGATGGTGCAGGCCGAGGTCGCCGACCGGATGGTCGCCGCGCCCGGCGGGAAGATCTACGGCGTCCCGTCGGTGAAGCTCGCCTGGTACGGGCACGCGCGCCGGGCCGGGGCCGTCGGGCGCGCGGTGTTCTGGCCCGCGCCGAACGTCGACTCGGGCCTCGTCGCGTTCACCCGCCGCGAGCCGCCGCCGACCGTCGCGACCCGCGAGGAGGTGTTCGCCGTGGTGGACGCCGCGTTCGCGCAGCGCCGCAAGACGCTGCGCGCCGCGCTGGCGGGCTGGGCCGGGTCCGCGGCGGCCGCCGAGGAGGCGCTGCGCGCCGCGGGTGTGGACCCCCGGACGAGGGGAGAAGCTCTGGACGTGGCCGCCTTCGCCCGGATTGCCGAGTATGGTCCTTCACGCCGGGGAGATCAGCTCCCGACCCCCTAGGGCGTGTTCTCAGCGGGGGCATGTTTCCAGCAGAGCGTTTTTCGGACGCGGAGTGCTGCGGGGAGCCGGGGGATGGACGGCTCCACGGGGGACACTGGACAGGACGAGCCGGAGGTCGATGTGAAGGGGCGTTCGCGGACGGCGCGGGCGAGGTTGCCGATCCTGGGGACGGCCCTGCTCGCCACCGCGGCGATGGTCGCGACGGTGGCGGCGGGCTGCGGCGGCGCGGGGGCCGCGCCGAAGATCACGACGACGGCGCGGGCGGGCGTGGCCCCGGTGCCGCCGAAGGAGGGGGCCTACTTCGGGGCCTGGGTGCCGCCGGAGGGCGAGGGAGGGCCGTCCGCGTCGGGGTCGCCGTCGCCTTCGGGTTCTCCATCGGAGTCGCCCTCGGGCACTCCGTCGGGGTCGGCGTCTCCGTCCGCGAAGCCCACCGGCAAGGACGCGGACAAGCCCGGCATGGCCCCGGTCGTCGGCTTCGAGCAGGAGCTCGGACGGCAGCTCGACATCGTCCAGACCTACCGGAGCTGGACGTCGGAGTTCCCCGCCGGGCTCGAGGAGTCGGTCACCGAGGGCAACCGCTACCTGCTGCTGACCTGGGGCGGCGCGGACACCAAGAAGATCGTCCAGGGGGAGTACGACGCGCTCGTCCAGCGCCGCGCCCGCGCCGTCAAGGCCCTCGGCAAGCCGGTCTTCCTGCGCTGGTCGCGAGACATGGACAAGGCGTCCAACAAGAAGCGGGTGCACGCCCCGGCCGACTTCGTCGCGGCCTGGAAGCACCTGCGGGCGATCTTCAAGCAGGAGCGGGTCGACAACGTCGCGTGGGTGTGGTGCCCGACCGCGCGCGGGTTCGGCGGCGGCGACGCCCCCGCCTACTACCCCGGCGACGATCAGGTCGACTGGATCTGCGCCGACGCGCAGCCCGGCACCGACTACGAGTACCGCGACCTGTCCGAGGCCGTGAAGATGTTCCTGCAGTGGGCGCGGGACCGCGAGAAGCCCATCATGATCGCCGAGTTCGGCGTCCCGAAGTCCTACGGCGAGCGGCGCGCCGAATGGCTCAGGGAGGCGGCCAAGACGCTCCAGGACCCGCAGGTCAAGGCCGTCGTCTACTTCAACTCCGACGAGCAGGCGGCGAACGCCCGCGACAAGCGCCGCGCCTACTCGGTGACCGGCGACAAGCACACCGTCTCGGCGCTCCGCGAACTCGCCACGACCCCCTATTTCAACCCCCGCAACCTGCCCGTGACCAGCGGAGACTGACCCGGAACGCAACCAGTCGGGATTGGCCGTAGGGTTTCGAACGTGACCGCAGTGAGCGTACGCGTCCCCGCCAAGGTCAACCTGCAGCTCGGCGTGGGGCCGATCCGCGACGACGGCTACCACGACCTCGTCAACGTGTTCCACGCCGTCTCCCTCTTCGACGAGGTGACAGCTGGGGACGCGCCCAGCCTGGAGGTGAGCGTCCAGGCCGCCCCGTACTCGCGGGTGGACGTCGGCGGCGTCCCGGTCGACGGCGGCAACCTCGCGGCGAAGGCGGCCGGGCTCGTCGCCGCGCGGCTCGGCGTCGAGCCCCGCGTCGCGATCCGGATCCGCAAGGCCATCCCGGTGGCGGGCGGCATGGCGGGCGGCAGCGCCGACGCCGCCGCCGCGCTGGTCGCCTGCGCGCGGCTCTGGGACGACCGCGACAACCCCGCCCTCACCCGCGACGACCTGGTCGAACTCGGCGCCGAGCTGGGCAGCGACGTGCCGTTCGCCGTCCTCGGCGGGACCGCGGTCGGCGTCGGACGCGGCGAGCGGCTCACCCCCGCCCTGACCCGCGGGACCTTCCACTGGGTGTTCGCGACCGCCGACGGCGGACTGTCCACGCCCGCCGTCTACGCCGAGTGCGACCGGATCCGCGCTGCCCAGGGGGAGGCGGCGGCGCAGCCGGTGGTCTCGGAGGCGCTGATGACCGCGCTCGCGACCGGCGACGCCAAGGGGCTGGGCGCGGCGCTGGCCAACGACCTCCAGGCGGCGGCGCTGTCGCTGCGGCCGTCGCTGGGACGCGTCCTCGACGCGGGCCTCGATCTCGGCGCCGCCGGGGCGCTGGTGTCCGGTTCCGGCCCGACATGCGCCTTCCTCGCCGAGACCGAGGAGGACGCCGGAGAGCTCGCGGAGGCGCTGGACGGGACGGGCGTCGCCCGGCAGATCCTGCGCGCCCAGGGCCCCGTCCCGGGCGCGGCGGTGGTGTGACGCCCGGTTCCCGCTGGTGTGACGACACCGATACCCTGGGGCTTCACGATAAGAAGCTTTCCTAATAAAAAAGGGTAGATGCGCTTGTCACACAAGCGAACTTCTTGCACACGGCAGGCGTCTTGTACCCGTGACACCGATGCACTCAAGCGCTGATCCTGCCGGCGAGGTGGAGCGATGACGTACCTTTCCGGGCTGCTGGCCATCATGGCGATCGCGATGATGGCGACGCTCGTCCTGCTGGCCGTGCGCCGCGACCGGGACCTCCGCCGGAACGCGCCCGGCTCCGTCGTCGCGGGACGGGCGCGGGCCGCTAGCCTTGAGGCGCAGGCCGAGGGCCCGACGCCTCCGGCCCTGCGCTGACCCGCCACCGCGCCCGCGCCGTCCCCCCGAGGCCCTGCGCGGCCCCCGTCCCCCCGACCGACCCGCTGAGGACGACCAATGTCGACCGTCGCACCGCTGGGGCTCCTCCTGCTCCTGATCGTCGTGCTGGGGCTCGTGGCCGTGGTCGTGGTGATCATCGTCGCCGCGTCCTCCAACCGGAACAAGGGCCAGAACCCCGGCCCACCGCCCGGCTATGGCCCGCCCGGCTACGGCCCTCCGCCAGGTCAAGGCCCGCAAGGCCCGTACGGCCCGCAAGGCCCGCCCCCGCCCGGCGTCTGACGGGCCGGGTCTGACTGAAGGGGGCTCCGGGGCCAATAGGCTTGATGGCGTCGTGAATCTGATCAACCTTGAGAACGTCGCCAAGGCCTACGGGCCCGAGCCGCTGCTCGACGCCGTGTCCCTCGGCCTGGACGAGGGCGACCGCGTCGGCGTCGTCGGCCGCAACGGCGGCGGCAAGAGCACCCTCGTGTCCGTCCTCGCGCGGGAGACCGAGCCCGACGCCGGACGCGTCACGCATGCGCGCGGGCTGCGGCTCGGCCACCTGGCCCAGCGGGACGACTTCGCCGAGGCGGCGACGGTCCGGTCCGTGGTGCTGGGCGACCGCGCCGAGCACGAGTGGGCGGGGGACGTCCGCGTCCGCGACGTCCTCGGCGGCCTGCTCGCCGACCTCGACCTGGACGCGCCGCTCGCGGGCATGTCCGGCGGCGAGCGCCGCCGTGTCGCGCTGGCGCGGCTCCTCGTCCCCGAGTCCGACCTGCTGCTGCTGGACGAGCCCACCAACCACCTCGACATCGAGGCCATCGACTGGCTCGCCCGGCACCTGAAGGGCCGAAAGTCGGCCGTCCTCGTCGTCACCCACGACCGCTGGTTCCTCGACGAGGTCACCGACCGGACATGGGAGGTCGTCGACGGGAACGTCGAACGCTACGAGGGCGGCTACTCCGCCTACGTCCTCGCGAAGGCCGAACGCGCCAGGATCGCCGCCGCGACCGAGGCGAAGCGGCAGAACCTGCTGCGCAAGGAGCTGGCGTGGCTGCGGCGCGGCCCGCAGGCCCGCACATCCAAGCCGAAGTTCCGGGTGGACGCCGCGCAGGCGCTGATCGCCGACGAGCCGCCGCTGCGCGACTCGGTGGAGCTGACCCGGTTCGCGACCGCGCGGCTCGGCAAGACCGTCTACGACGCGGAGGACGTGACCGTCCAGGTCGGCAGCGCTTCTGGCGACGGCGGCGCCCGCACGATCTTCGAGCGGATGACGTGGCGTCTCGGCCCCGGCGACCGCGTCGGGCTGGTCGGCGTCAACGGCAGCGGCAAGAGCACGCTGCTGCGCCTGCTGGACGGCTCGGTGTCGCCGGTGGCCGGGACGGTGGTGCAGGGCAAGACCGTCCAGCTCGCGCATCTGACGCAGAACCTCGAAGACCTGGAGCCGTCCAGGCGCGTCCTGGAGTCGGTGGAGGAGATCCGCCGCCGCATCACCGTCGGCAAGCGCGACTGGACCGCGAGCCAGCTCCTCGAACGCCTCGGCTTCCACCGCGAACGCCAGTGGACGCCCGTCGGCGACCTCTCCGGCGGTGAACGGCGCCGCCTGCAGCTGCTCCGCCTCCTGATGGGCGAGCCCAACGTCCTCCTGCTGGACGAGCCCACCAACGACCTCGACATCGAGACGCTCACCGAGGTCGAAGACCTCCTGGACGGCTGGCCCGGAACGCTGGTCGTCGTCAGCCACGACCGGTACTTCCTGGAGCGCGTCACCGACCACGTCGTGGCGCTCCTCGGCGACGGGCGCGTGTCGATGCTGCCCGGCGGCGTCGACGAGTACCTCGAACGCCGCGCCGCCGGGACGGCCCCGAAGCCCGCCCGCGCCGAGAACGCGTCCGTCCCCGCGGCGAAGGCCGCTCCGGCGGCCTCGGCAGCGGCCAAGGCCGCGCCCAAGCCGAAGGGCGGGCAGGACTGGAAGGCCCGCAAGGAGCTCGACCGGCTCGAACGCCGCCTGGAGAAGCTCGCCGGGCAGGAGGCCGACCTGCACGAGCAGCTCGCGGCGCACGCCACCGACTACGCCAAGCTCCAGGAGCTCGACGGGCGGCTGAAGGAGATCCAGGCCGAGGCCGCCACGGTCGAGGAGGAATGGCTGATGCTCGCCGAGGACCTCGGCTGACCGGCCCGGCTCGCGACCGGCCCGATCACTCGTCGAACGGGATGAGCAGGATGCGGAGCAGGTCCGCGAGCGCGTCGTGCTGGGCGGGGCTGAGGCCCTCGAGGATGGCCTCCTCCCGTTGGAGGAGATCGGCGAAGGCGGCGTCCACCCGGGTCATGCCCGCGCTGGTGAGCCGGACCTGGACGCCGCGCTTGTCCTGCGGGTCGGGGTGCCGCTCCACGAGCCCGGCCGCCGCGAGCCGGTCGATGCGGTTCGTCATCGTGCCGGACGTGACCAGCGTGGCGTGCAGCAGCCGTCCCGGGCTGAGCTGGTAGGGGCTGCCCGCGCGGCGCAGCGCCGTGAGGACGTCGAACTCCCACGACTCCAGGTCGTGGTCGGCGAACACGCCGCGCCGGGCGCGGTCGAGGTGCCGGGCCAGCCGGGACACGCGGCTGAGGACCTGCAGCGGCCGGACGTCCAGGTCCGGACGCTCGGTGCGCCACGCGGCGACGAGCCTGTCCACCTCATCTTGCATGCCGTCACCCTACCTGTATCTTGATATCAAGAGAGGTGTCCGGCCGCGGGGGTCCACCGGTCGGTGGACACGAAGTTCAGCCGGACGGGCCTCATGCGCAAAGGATGCCCGCAGCGAGCATTCTCAGCATGACGAACCCCTCATTGATCATGGCCCGGTGGAGCGCCGGGCATCCCTGGCGGGCGATCGCCGGATGGTTCCTGTTCGTGGTGATGTGCCTCGGCATCGGGATCGCCGTCGGCGGGAACGCCGCCACCTCCGAGGACTTCCGGATCGGCGAGGCCGGACGGGCCGAGGCGATGGCCGCCGAGGGCGGCCTGCAGCAGAAGCCCGTCGAGCACATCCTGATCACCGCGAAGCCCGGCACGGCCGCCGGGCTCGACGCCCCCGCCGCCGACGCCGCCGCCCGCGACGCCGCATCCCGGATGAAGCGGCTCCCGGAGGTCGAGTCGGTGTCCGCGCCGATCCGGTCGGACGGCGGGAACGCCGTCCGCGTCGAGGTCACCCTGCGGGGCCCCGAACTGGACGGCAAGAAGCACGTCGAGCCGCTCATCGCGCAGACCGCCGAAGTGCAGGCCGCGCATCCCGGCGTCCGGGTGGAGGAGACCGGCGGGCCGTCCATCAGCAAGGGCATCGAGAAGCTGCGCGGCGAGGACCTGGCGCGCACCGAGGTCATCGCGCTGCCCATCACGCTGATCACGCTGCTGGTGGTGTTCGGGTCGGTGTCGCTGGCCGTCGTGCCGATCGTGCTGGCGCTGACGTCGATCGCGGCGGCCGTCGGCCTGTCGATGCTGGCCTCGCACGTCTTCCCAGACGCCGGCGTCAGCGCCAGCATGATCCTGCTGATCGGGATGGCCGTCGGCGTCGACTACACCCTCTTCTACCTCAAGCGGGAACGGGAGGAGCGGGCCAGGTCCGGCGGGCGGCTCTCCCCGCAGGCCGTCGTGGAACTGGCGGCGGCGACGTCCGGACGCGCCGTCGTGCTGTCCGGGCTCGCGGTCGCCGTCTCCAGCGCCACCCTCTACATCGCCGACGACGTCATCTTCTCGTCCATCGCCACGGGCGCGATCGTCGTCACGCTCGTCGCCGTCGTCAGCTCGCTGACCGTCCTGCCCGCGCTGCTGGCCAAGCTCGGCCAGTGGTCGGAGCGCCGCGCCGCCCGCCGGGCCCGCCGCGGCAAGCCCGCCCGGCTCCCGAAGTCGAAGGACGGAGGCCGGATCACCACGGCGATGCTCCGTCCCGTCGAGCGCCGCCCCGCCGTGACGCTGATCGTCGGCGTTCTCGTGATGCTCGCGCTGTCCGCGCCGCTGCTGAACCTCAACCTCACCGACATGGGACGCGAGTCCCACCCGCGCGACATCCCGGCCATGCAGACCTATGACCGGCTGAACGCGGCGTTCCCCGAGCTGAAGTCGATGCACCAGGTCGTCGTCCGCGCCGACCCGGGCCGCGCGGACGAGGTCACCGCCGCGCTCCGCGCCCTCGCCGCCCGTACCGGGGACGACGCGCGCTTCACCGGCACCCCCGAGCTGCGCACCTCGCCGGACGGCCGGATCAGCCTCCTCGAACTCGCCGTCCCGCACTACGGCAGCACGGACGAGGCGCAGTCGTCCCTGACGACGCTCCGCGACGAGTACGTGCCCGCCACCGTCGGGAAACTGGGGGACGCCGGCGTCGCGACGGCCGTGACCGGCGACGTCGCCCGCTACGCCGACTACCCCGCGCACCAGGAGCGCAAGCTCCCGATGATCATCGGGTCGCTGCTGCTGGTGACGTTCGCGATGACGGTGTGGGCGTTCCGCTCGGTCGCGCTCGGCCTGGTCGGCGTGGTGCTGAACCTGCTGTCCGCGGGCGCGTCGCTCGGGCTGCTCACCCTCGTCTTCCAGGGGACGTGGGCGGAGCGCGCGCTCGACTTCACCTCCACCGGGTCGATCGGCTCCCGGGTGCCGCTGTTCCTGTTCGTGATCCTGTTCGGCCTCTCCATGGACTACCAGGTCTTCGTGATCAGCCGGATCAGGGAGGCCGTGCTGGCGGGCGCGTCCACCCGGGACGCGGTGCTCGGCGGGATCCGGAACTCGGCGGGCGTCGTCACCAGCGCCGCGTTCGTGATGGTCACCGTGTTCGCCAGCTTCGTGGCCCTGCACATCATGGAGATGAAGCAGATGGGGTTCGCGCTGGCGGTCGCCGTCCTGCTGGACGCCGTCGTCATCCGGATCGTGATCCTGCCGTCGCTCATGCTGCTGCTCGGCGAGCGGAGCTGGTGGCCGTCCCGGCCGTCCCGCCGGACGGATGACCCCGTGGTCACCGAGCCGCCGCTGGAAAACGTAGTCTGACGGCATGGCGCAACGGGCACTACGCCGCTGGTACGCCGCCTTCTGGCTGACCCTCGGACTGGTCCCGCAGGCCATGGGCGTGTGGGACCAGCCGGACGCGACGAAGTCCACCACGCTGGCGCTGCTGGCCGTGCTCGCGCTCGCCTACCCGATCACCGGGACGTTCCCCGGCGACCCCGCCGTCCGCCGGTACGCGTTCCTCGGCGTGCTCATCCTCGGGATCGGCGGCGTCTCCTACCTGATGGACGGCGCCGCCTCCCTGCTGATCGTGTCGCTCCCGCACTTCTGGATCTTCGCGGGAGGCCCGCGGCGCGCGGTCGTCCTCAGCGGCGCCGCCGCCGCGGCCACGGTCGCCGGGAACGTCGTCCAGCAGGGCCGGGACGGCGAGGTCCTCACCGGCAACGCGATCGCCACCCTCATCGGCTACGCGGCCGGGGTGCTGTTCGGGCTGTGGATGCACCGGGTCGTCGGGCAGCGCGACGAACGCGCCCGCCTCCTCGCCGCCGACCTGGAGACCACGCAGCGGGAGCTCGCCGAGGCGCAGCGCCGCCAGGGCGCCGCCGAGGAACGCGAAAGGCTCGCCCGCGAGATCCACGACACGCTCGCGCAGGGCTTCGCGTCCATCGTCGTCCTGGCGGAGGCGGCCCGGAACAGCCTCGACGCGGACCCGCGCCGGAGCGCCCAGCAGCTCCTCTCGATCGAGCAGACCGCCCGCGAGAACCTCGCCGAGGCCCGCGTCCTGGTCGCCGCGGGCGCCGGCGGCTCCGGCGCGCAGGGCGGCGCGGCGCCCGCCTCGATCGCCGCGGCGCTGCGCCGCACCCTCGACCGGTTCGCCGAGGACACCGGGCTCGCCGTCACCGCCGACCTGCCCGAGGTCGACTGCGACCGGACGGCCCGGATCGCGCTCCTGCGCTGCACGCAGGAGTCCCTGGCCAACGTCCGCAAGCACGCCGGCGCGACCACGGTCGGCGTCGTCCTCGAACGGCGCCCGCACGGCATCGAACTGGAGATCACCGACGACGGCCGCGGCTTCATCGTCGCCGGCGCCGGAGACGCCGCCGGCGGGTCGCGCGGGTTCGGCCTGGAGGGCATGCGCCGCCGCCTCGCCGAACTCGGCGGCGAGCTGACCGTGACCAGCTCGCCCGGCGACGGCACCCGCGTCTTCGCCCTGGTCCCCCCGCATCCCGGTGAGGCATGACATGACCGACGGCAGGCTCCGGATCATCGTCGTGGACGACCACACGGTCATGCGCGCGGGCGTCGTCGCGCTGCTGGCCTCCGAACCCACCCTCGACATCGTCGGCGAGGCCGGCGACGGGTGCGAGGCCGTCGAGCTCGTCGGGCGCCTGCGTCCGGACGTGGCGCTCCTCGACCTGCGCATGCCCGTCATGGACGGCGTCGCCGCCACCGAGCGGATCGTCGCGAGCGGCGCCGCGACCCGCGTCCTGGTCCTCACCACCTACGACACCGACGCCGACATCGAGCACGCGATCGAGGCCGGCGCCATCGGCTACCTCCTCAAGGACACGACCCGCGACCAGCTCGTCGACGCGATCCACGCCGCGGCCCGCGGCGAGACCGTCCTCGCGCCCCGCGTCGCGGAGAAGCTCGTCGCCCGGATGCGGCGGCCCGCGCCCGTGACGCTGACGGCGCGGGAGACCGACGTCCTCAACGCCGTCGCGGACGGGCTGTCCAACGCCGACATCGGCCGCCGCCTCGTCATCGCCGAGGCCACCGTCAAGACGCACCTGCTGCGCATCTTCGCCAAGCTCGACGTCAGCGATCGCACCCACGCCGTCGTCGTCGCCCTCGACCGCGGCCTCATCAGCCGGCCGGGCCCCTGACCGCCGCCGCGATCAGCTCCGCCGCCGCGGGGGCCTGCCGGAGGCCCTCCCGGTACGCGGGCGTCCAGCGCGCCATGTCGCCGACGTCGTCGCCGAACGCCTCGCGCGCCCGCTCATCGGGGACGATCCAGACGTCGGCCCCGGAATCATCCGGCGTCTGGGGGAGCGGCTCGATCAGGACGACCGTGCCCGCGCCCGCCGCGAGATGCGCGTTGGACCCGCCGCCGAACGCGCCGTCCATGTAGCGGCGGCCCCCGATGGTCACCGGCTCGGCGAACCCGGGCGCGGCGCTGCTCGCCGCGACGGCCGCCGTCAGCGGGACGCCGTCGTCGCTCCCGTCCCACACGACCGGCTCGCCCGACTCGACGTCCACCGCGGTGACGAGCAGGTGCCGCCCGCCGGGCCATTCGTCGGTCCCGACGAGGTACTCCATTCCGGCCCGGTGGCGTTCCTCGGGCAGCACCTCGTCCGGCGGCCTGTCCCGGCCCTGGAGCGGCAGCTCGGCCACCGCGGCGAGATCGCGTCCCGTCGTGATCATCGCACCGGCGATCGCGCCCGCGGACGTCCCGACGATCAGCGCCGCGGCGGCCGGGTCCACGCCCGACCGGCGCAGCCCGGCGGCGAGGCCCGCCAGCCATGCCGTCCCGACCGGCCCGCCCGGCCCGAGCACCAGCGCCCACCCGCCCGATCCTCCGCGCCGCCTCATGGCGGCGAGCCTAAAGCGCCACTCCCGGACGACCCTGTATCTTGACATCGAGACAAGCGTCGAGCCGGGCAGGGCGGACTATGAACACGGTGTGGGACCCCGCGCAGTACGAGGCTTTCGGCGGCGAACGCGCCAGGCCCTTCCGCGAACTCGCCGGCCGCCTCGGCGGCCCCGCCCCCGCCCGCGTCGTCGATCTCGGCTGCGGGACGGGGGAGCTGACCGCGACCCTCGCCGCCCGATGGCCGGACGCCGTCATCGACGCCCTGGACAGCTCGGCCGAGATGATCGCCGAGGCCCGGCGGCGCGAGATCCCGGGACGGCTGACCTTCCGCGTCGGGGACGTCGCGGCGTGGCGCCCCGAGGGGCCCGTCGACCTCATCGTCAGCAACGCCGTCCTGCAGTGGGTCCCGGAGCACCTCGACCTGCTGCCCCAGTGGATGGACGCGCTCACGCCGGGCGGACGGCTCGCCTTCCAGGTCCCCGGCAACTTCGGCGAGCCCAGCCACGTCCTGCTGCGCGAACTGGGCCGCTCCGACTGGTGGCGCGACAAGCTCGGAGCGCTCCAGCGGGACGTGCCCGTCCTCGACGCGGCCGGCTACCTCGACCTGCTGATCCGCCACGGCTGCGCGGTCGACGCCTGGGAGACGACCTACATCCAGGTACTGCACGGGGACGACCCCGTCCTCGAATGGGTCAAGGGCAGCGCGCTGCGCCCCGTCCTGTCCGCACTCGACCCCGGCGAGACGGAGGAGTTCCTCGACGCCTACCGGGACAGGCTGCGGCAGGCGTACCCGTCCGCGCACTACGGCACCGTTTTCCCGTTCCGGCGGATCTTCGTGGTCGCCACCCGGCCGGATTCTTGACCTCAAGATATCGGCTGGTGCATCCTATGTCTTGATGTCGAGAGATGCCGTGCGCGGCCCCGGCATCCCAAGGACGGGGTGCCGCCCGGTCCGGCCGAGGGCGACTCGTTCCCCTGCGGTGTGCCATCTCGGACGGACGGGCGGCGTCCGGCGTATCCCGGCCTCGCGACCCGAGGCCGGCGACCCCTGGCCGGCGGCCGCCCGGACGAACTCCGGCCGGCCGCCGGTGTCACACCGAGGAGCCACAGATGATCACCGGTGTCCACCACGTCCTCCTCGCCGCCCCGCCCGGCAGCGAGGACGCGCTCCGCGCCTTCTACGGCGGCGTCCTCGGCCTGGACGAGACCGCCAAGCCGCCCGAGCTCGCCAAGCGGGGCGGGGCCTGGTTTCGGGGCGACGGCGTCGAACTGCATCTCGGCATCGAGCGCGACTTCCGTCCCGCCCGCAAGGCCCATCCGGCACTCCTCGTCCGCGATCTGGACGAACTCGCCGCACGGCTCCGCGCCGCGGGCCACGACGTCACGCCGGACGGGCTGTTCCCCGGACATCGGCGGTTCTACGCCGACGACCCGGTCGGCAACCGCCTCGAATTCCTGCAGCCGGCGCCCTGACGCGCTGACGCACCAGCGCCACAGTGCTCGTTACGCGGACGGGTCGGCGATCTCTGAGTCGCGGCGACCCCTGCGCTGCGCCTTGGCCGCGGCCTTCTCTTCCCTGGCGGCGGCCCTCTCCTCGGCCTTCTCCGCCTTCGCGGCGGCCTTCTCCGCGCGCTTCTCCAGGCGCTCGAGTTCCTTGCGGCGGCGGCGCGGATCGAGCGACGGCCTCGGCTCCAGGCCCGACAGGCCGTTCCACGCGAGGTTCACCACGTGCGCGGCCACGTCCTCGCGGCGCGGCTTGCGGACGTCCAGCCACCACTGGCCCGTCAGCGCCACCATGCCGACCAGGCTCTGCGCGTACAGCGACGCGAACTTGTCGTCGTAGCCGTGCCGGTCGAACTCCTGCGCGAGGATGTACTCCACCTCACCGGCGATCTCGCTCAGCAGGCTCGCGTAGCTGCCGGTCCCGGTGCCGCCGTGCGAGTCGCGGACGAGGATCCGGAAGCCGTCCGGGTTCTCCTCGATGTACTCCAGCAGCGCCAGCGCCGCCTTCTCCAGCTTGCTCCGGTAGTGGACGGCCGAGTTCAGCGCCTCCGTGACGAGCCGCAGCAGCCGCTCGAACTCCCGGTCGACGACGACGGCGTACAGGCCCTCCTTGCCGCCGAAGTGCTCGTACACCACGGGCTTCGACACGCCCGCCGCCGAGGCGATCTCCTCCACCGACGTGCCGTCCAGCCCGCGCGCGGCGAACAGCGTCCGCCCGATGTTCAGCAGCTGCTCGCGACGTTCCTTGCCGGTCATCCGCTTTCTGCGGGTCCTGGGAGCGGGTTCTGTCACGGGATCAATTGTGGCGCTCACACCGCCTGCTTGGTGCGTTTCGCGGCCAGCCGGTCGGCGTTCGGCCACCGGACGTCATAGGCCCAGCCCGCCTTCTCGAACAGCCAGATGAACCGCGCGCTGATGTCGATCTGCCCCTTCAGCACCCCGTGACGTGCGCACGTCGGGTCCGAATGGTGCAGGTTGTGCCACGACTCGCCCAGCGAGGGAATGGCGAGCCACCACACGTTCCGGGACTTGTCGCGGACCTCGAAGTCCTCCTTGCCGAACGTGTGGCAGATGGAATTGATCGACCAGGTGACGTGGTGGACGAGCGTGATCCGGACGAACCCCGCCCAGAACAGCGCCGTCAGGAACCCGGCCCACGACATCGAGACCATGCCGCCGATCAGCGCCGGGAGCAGGAACGACACCGCCACCAGCCCGGGGAACGCGAGATGGATGCGCCTGATGTCCGGGTCGTCGAGCAGGTCCTTGGCGAACCGGCGCTTGGACGTCCGGTTGCCGTCGAACAGCCACCCGTAGTGCGCCCACGCCAGCCCCTTCGTCAGCGCCTTCCAGTCGTTGCCGAAGCGCCACGGGGAGTGCGGGTCCATCTCCTTGTCCGAGTGCTTGTGATGACGGCGGTGGTCGGCGACCCACATGATCACGGGGCCTTCGATCGCCAGGCTCCCGGCGATCGCCAGGAAGACCTTCAGCGGGCGCTTGGCCCGGAACGAGCCGTGCGTGAAGTGCCGGTGGTACCCGACCGTGACGCCGCCCGCGGACAGCACGTAGAACACCGCCATGAGGACGACGTCCGTCCAGCCGAGGAAGCTGCCCCAGGCCAGCGGGATCGCCGCGAACAGGGCCAGGAACGGAACGCCGGTGAACACCGCGACCAGCACTCGTTCGGCGTTCCCCTGGGGGACGGGCTCTGTCTCCGGGCGCTTCTGCGGTCGGGGCGGATCCACGGCCGGCGCTGTCGTCATTGCGTCACCACTCCCTGCGGCTTCGGGGCCTTACCTACGCCAACGTAACCTACGGAACCGTAGGTTGGAACCTGGTCAACGGTAAATTCAGGAGGAAACTGCCCCAACAGGCAACAAAACACTCTTCTGTCTCTGTCGCCCGACTACGCCCTTGTGTCCCGGACGCACGGAAGAATGGCGATATGCCCCTCACCCAGGACGAACGCGCAACGCTCGCCGAAGGTTCGCTGGCCGGCCGTCCTGGGATGGCATGCCCCGTCCGGGACGCCCTACTCCAAACCGGTAAAATCGACCGGACCTTTACAATGCACTAGGTAACGAACTGACTACGAGGGGTTAAATTCGCCGATAAGCTTCCCTCATGAGTGGACCGATGCCGGACGAGATCCGAGACAAGCTCAAGCCCAAGGCCATCGAACTCCGCCGCCAAGGCTGGACCTACCGCGAGATCGCAGGCTCGCTCGACATCTCCATCAGCACCTGCTCCCTCTGGTTAAGGGACGTCACCGCCCCGCCACGGCCGGGCCATGAACAAGAACGGGTCGCGGCGATGTGGAAGTCGCGCTGGGAGCCGACACACATCGCACGCGAGGCCGGACGCCAGGAGGTGAAGCTCGCCGCCTGTCGGGAGGCCGGTGAGCTCTCCGAACGAGAGACGCTGTTGGCCGGTGCGCTCGTCTACTGGTGCGAGGGGGAGAAGGACAAGTCCTACCGGCGCCGTGAACGGGCGCCATGCTTGGCCCCGGAGCTGCTGATGCTCGCCTCCTCGCGCGTTCGGATCAGAGCATGAAGGAGATCGTCAGCAGGCGGTGCGCCTCGGGGGAATGAGGTGGGCTCGTCTGCGCGTGTGTGAGTATCGTAGGGACCGGTCGGCGTGCAGGTCCCATGCGAGCCGTCCGATCGGTCCGCCGTAGCGTAATTGGCAGCGCAGTAGGTTTTGGTCCTAAAGGTTCAGGTTCAAGTCCTGGCGGCGGAGCTGTCTGAGTATCCGCGTCTGCTCCCCGGTGGGCGGCGGGGTGACAGG
>NZ_SMKT01000371.1 GCF_004348735.1 Actinomadura sp. KC06 | reverse complement strand
GTATAAGAGACAGTGACCCCGGTGGGGCGCGGGCGGGAGATCCGGTCGGCGCGGAACGTCCGCCAGGCGCCGCGGTCGGCGTCGTAGGCGACCAGGTACCAGCGGCGCCCGGCCGTGACCAGCCCGTAGGGCTCGGCGTGCCGGCCGGTTTCGGCGCCGCCGGCGTCGCGGTAGGCGAACCGGACGCGTTCGCGGTCGCGGCACGCGGCGGCCAGGACGGTGAGGGTCTCGGGGTCGACGGCGGGCCCGGCGGGCGGGCCGGTCAGCGGGGTCGTGGCGGTGTGCAGCGCGGTGACGCGGCGCCGCAGCCGGGACGGCAGGACCTGTTCGAGTTTGGCCAGGGCCCGCACGGACGCCTCCCCGATGCCCTCGACCGCTCCGCCGGCGGCGGCGCGGAGCCCGACGGCGATCGCGACGGCCTCCTCGTCGTCCAGCAGCAGCGGCGGCATCGCCGTCCCGGCCTCCAGCCCGTACCCGCCGGCGGCGCCGGGGGTGGCGTGCACGGGGTAGCCGAGCTCGCGGAGCCGGTCGACGTCGCGGCGGACGGTGCGGACGCTGACGCCGAGCCGTCCCGCCAGTTCCGGGCCCGGCCATTCGCGCCGGGCCTGCAGCAGCGACAGCAGCCGCAGCAGCCGAGCCGAGGACATGATCCCAGTATGCGCGGCAATGAGGACATTGACTGGCCGCGTTCCGCCCGGCCGCGGGTGGGGGCGATGAGTTCGGGCGCCGCGCGCGGTCTGCATCTGCGACACCCGCGACCGAAGGAGGACGACGATGACCGACCGTGAGCCCGCCGAGGCCCGCAATCTCGACATCTACGGCGGCGGTGAGCTGGCGTGGGGCGCCGTGCGCGACGCGCTGACCGCGGCGCTGCCGAAGATGGAGACGCCGGTGTTCCTGGGCACGGCCCGCCCCGACGGCCGTCCGCACGCGGCGGGCGTCGGCGCGCAGTGGTACGAGGGCGACCTGTACTTCACCAGCGGGCCCGGCACCCGCAAGTCCCGCGACCTGGCGGCGAACCCGGCGTGCACGTTCTCGATCCGGACGGCGGTCGCGGACGTGGTGCTGGAGGGCCAGGCGCAGCGCGTCACCGACCCGGCGGTGCTGGAGCCGATCGCCGCCGGGTACCGGGAGGGCGGCTGGCCGGCGCAGGTGGACGGCGACGGGCTGACGGCGCCGTTCAGCGCGCAGAGCGCGGGCCCGCCGCCGTGGCATGTGTACCGGTTCACCTTCCACACCGTCGTCGCGGTCGGCATCACCGAGCCGTTCGGCGCGACCCGCTGGCGCTTCGCCTGACCCTTTCGCCGGGCGGCGCCGGCCGGCGGGGTCGACTTTGGTCTACCGGGCGTGGCCGTTCGGGCGATTCCCGGGCGTCCGGCGGCCCGGAGACTGGGGGCATGACTCGGGGTATCTCGCTGAGCGGCGCGCCCGCGGGCCGCTGGAGGCTCGACCACGACGGCCGCCGCCTGGAGGTGGAGACCGCGCGCGCCGGGTGGAACCGGACCGTGCGGCTGTTCGTGGACGGTGAACCCGCCGGGGACGCCGCGACCGACTGGCTGAAGGCGTCGCTGCCGTACGGGGGCAGGAGCGTCGAGGTCGTGTTCGACGCCGTCGGCCTGGTCGACGGGCAGGCGTCCCGCTGCGCCCTGGTCCCGCC
>NZ_SMKT01000370.1 GCF_004348735.1 Actinomadura sp. KC06 | reverse complement strand
GCCCCCGCCCTCCGCTAGCGCCCCGGCGCGTTTTGTCGTAGCCACATGATGTGGTCATCTCATGACTCAGTGTTACGTCACGGACGCCATGAAGCCGCTGCCTAGCCAGGGCCTGCGGCCGGAACCAGGGCCACACTCTCGCCCAGGCCCAGGCCCAGGCCCAGGGCCAAGGCCAAGGCCGCGGCCGAGCATGGCGGCAAAGGTGCGGTCGCGCGTGGCCGCAAGGCCACGGCTGAGCAGGGCGGCAAAACCACGGCCGAGCATGGCGGCAAGGCCACGGCTGAGCAGGGCGGCAAGGCCACGGCTGAGCAGGGCGGCAAGGCCGCGGCCACCGCCGAAGTCGGGGCCGAGAGGTGCTGCGGGCACGGGGCTGCGGGTCCGGGGTGGCTCGTGGGCCGCCTAGAGGGACTCGGCGATGGCGTTGAGTGCGTCGGCGATGTGGTGGACCTCGTCGTCCGTGCAGATGTAGGGGGGCATCGTGTAGATCAGCTTGCCGAACGGGCGGAGCCAGACGCCGTGCGCCATGGCGATCTCCTGGACGGACGGGACGTCCACCGGTTCGCGCGCCTCCACGACCCCGATCGCGCCGAGGACGCGGACGTCCGCCACGCCCTTGAGGTCGGCGGTGCCGCGCAGTTCGCTCGTCAGGATCGCCTCGATGGCGTCGACCTCGTCCCGCCAGTCGCGCGACAGCAGCAGGTCGATGGACGCGGACGCGACCGCGGCGGCCAGCGGGTTGGCCATGTACGTCGGCCCGTGCATGAGCACGCCCGCTTCCCCGGACGTGATCTCGTGCGCGACGCGGTCGGTGCAGAGAGTCGCGGCCATGGTCATGTAGCCGCCGGTTAGGGCCTTCCCGAGGCACATGATGTCCGGGACGACCTCGGCGTGATCGCAGCCCCACAGCTCACCCGTCCGGCCGAACCCGGTGGCGATCTCGTCCAGGACGAGAAGGAGCCCGTGCTCGTCGGCGATGTCCCGCAGCGCGCTCAGGTACTCGGGCGCGTAGAACCGCATGCCGCCCGCGCCCTGCACGACGGGCTCGACGATGATCCCGGCGAGCTCGTCCACATGCTCGGCCGCGAGCCGCGACAGCTCGTCCAGGTAATCGGCGTCGGGTTCGGCGGAGTATCCGAGCGGTGGCGGCGGCGCGAACACGTGCCGGGCCAGGACGTCGCTGAACAGGTGATGCATGCCGTTCACCGGGTCGCAGACGGCCATGTCCCCGAACGTGTCGCCGTGATATCCCCCGCGCACGGTCAGCAGCCGGCGCCGCTCGGGCCGTCCCTGCGATCGCCAGTACTGCAGCGCCATCTTGATCGCGACCTCGACCGCGACGGACCCGGAATCGGCGAAGAACACCTTCGTCAGCGGCTCCGGCGTGATCTCGACGAGCCGCTCCGCGAGCCGGACCGCCGGCGGATGGGTGAGCCCGCCGAACATCACGTGCGCCATCTTGCCGAGCTGCCCGGTCACGGCCGCGTTCAGCTTCGGGTGGTTGTAGCCGTGCACGGCCGCCCACCATGACGACATCCCGTCGATCAGCTCGGTGCCGTCCGCGAGCATGAGCCGCACACCGTCCGCCGACACCACCGGCTGGACTGGCGCGGACGCGGGCATCGGCGAATACGGATGCCAGATGTGCTCACGATCGAACTCCAGCATCCGCTCGGTCGCCTGCGGACTCATCCGCCCAAGCTGCAACGGAACCATCAACCCCGCCCCCCGTCCACCTCACCCTCAGACGACGCACCTCGCGACGCCCGCCCCTCAAC
>NZ_SMKT01000369.1 GCF_004348735.1 Actinomadura sp. KC06 | reverse complement strand
CCTCACACCCACGCCCGACCCGGCCCCGCCCGCATCATGTCCAGACGCATCACGATCGCGTCATGGTCACTGGCCGCCGGGAGCCGCTCGTAGCCCTCCAGCGCATCCAGCAGATTCGGCGTGATGTGAAACTGATCCACCCGCAGCCCGCCGGTCGCGGTCGGTGCACGCAACTCCGGCCGCCCCGTCTTCTCGGCCAGGTGCGCCGCCACGTCGACCAGGGCCGCTCCCAGCACCTCACCGACGATCCGGTTGCCGCGCCACGGCTCGTCGGGCGAGCTGCGCGGCAGGCAGCGGGAACTGCGGTTGTAGGGCTCCACCGCGTCCCAGTCCGGTTCCGGGTCACCGAGCGGCATGTGGTTGATGTCGCCGCCGAGGATGCCCCGCGCGCCATAGCGTTGCAGCCGCGCGCTCATCCGCTGCGCCTCCACCGCCGCCGCCTGCGCCGAATAGGGGGTCAGATGCGCCGAGATCACCGTCAACCCCGGAGCATCCTCGGGCGCGTCCCGGTCGGCCAGCACCGCCATCCCATACCCGAACTCGGCCAGGTGGCCGTACTTGGTCTCAAAGTGCCGGAACGCCAGCCGTTCCGGCCGGAACGCCACGGCGGTGTGGTTGTCCACCCGCGACGGCGCGACCAGGAACCGCAGCCCCCACCCGCGCCGCTCCAGCTCCCGTTCCGCCGCGCCCTGCCAGCGCGGGTCACGGCCCCAGTCCGTCAGCTCCTGCAGCAGCAGCACATCCGGCCGCACCTGCGCGATCAGGTCAGCTTGCGGCCCCAACCGGTCATCGACCCGGCGCTCACCATCCTCCCGGCCGCCGTAGCGGGTGTTAAGGCTCATCACCGTCACCAACTCACCCATCACGCCGCCCCCGCCCCTGGTCGCGCCCCTGGTCGCGCCGCCGCATGCACGCCCACCGCACCGGCAGCGGCATCCACAGCGGAGCCATCCCCCACGCCGCCAGGCAGGCCAGCCACAAACCCTGCGCCCACGCCTCCGCCCGGTCGGGCCCGTCACCGTCCCAGCCCTCCGGCACCTCCGGCCAGACCCACCCGCGAGACCGGCCCGCGTCCCGCTCCTCCGGCAACTCAGCCACGGCCAACCCCCACCCGAACGCCGCCCGCCTGCGCGCCGCCCGACTGTGCGTTGCCCGTCAGCGCGTTGCCGGACGGGCCCGCCAGCGGATCGGGCACCCTGCCGACACCACCGAGAACCGGTATCGCGGTCAGCTCCCGCAAACTCGGAACCGGCCAGAGCTGCACCGGCACCACCCCCGGCTCCACCAGCTCCAGCCGCCGCCCGAACAGACCCCTGATCTGTTCCGCCGTGCGCGCCACCCCCGGCACCGTCGCCTTCTCCCGGTAGATCTCCTCCACCGCCGCCACCGCGACCGGGTCCGCACCGGTCTTGCACACGTGCGACAGCGCCACCACCGACCCCGGCACCATCCGGCCAGTGAAGGCCCGCACGATCCCCGCCGGGTCCTGCTCATCGGTCACAAAATGCAGCACCGCCAGCAGCAGCACCGCCACCGGCCGATCCCAATCGATGAACTCATCCAGCTCGGCGATCAGCTCATCCGGGCAGCGCACGTCACCGCGCACGATCGGCATCCCCTCCAGCAGCGCCCGACCATGCGCCAGCACCACCGGGTCGTTGTCCACCCCGACCACCACCGCGCCGTCCCGATACCGGCCCGCGATCTGATGCGGGTGCGGCTCTGTCGGGATACCGGTCCCCACGTCCACGAACTGACCGATCCCAGCCCGCGCCGCCC
>NZ_SMKT01000368.1 GCF_004348735.1 Actinomadura sp. KC06 | reverse complement strand
CCCCTCCCCTCCCGGCCGGGGCCCTCCCCGGCGGGGGGCATAGATCGGCGGGAGGCGGGAATGGGGCGGTCCCGTCCACCCGCGCGGGACGGCCCTCGCGGGGGCGGCACGAGGAGGGGGAGGCCGCCATGCGCGTCGTCGTCACCGGCGCCACCGGCAACATCGGCACCAACACGGTCCGGGCGCTCGCCGCGGACCCGGGCGTCACCGCGATCACCGGCCTGGCCCGCCGCGCACCCGGCCCCGACGCCGACGCCGATCTGGGCGAGGGCGGCGGGAAGGTCGAATGGGCCGAGGCCGACGTCACCGACACCGACCTGGTCCCGCTGATGCGCGGCGCCGACGTCGTGGTGCACCTGGCGTGGCTGTTCCAGCCCACCCACCGCCCCGCGGTGACGTGGGACGCCAACGCCGTCGGCAGCGCCCGCGTGTTCGACGCCGCCGCGCGGGCCGGGGTGCCCGCGCTGGTGTACTCCTCGTCGGTCGGGGCGTACTCGCCCGGGCCCAAGGACCGGCCGGTCGACGAGTCCTGGCCCACGCACGGCTGGCCCGGCGCCGCCTACAGCCGCGAGAAGGCCTACGTCGAGCGGCTCTTGGACGCCTTCGAGGCCGCCCATCCCGACTGCCGCGTCGTGCGGATACGGCCGGGGTTCATCTTCGAGCGGCAGAGCGCGGCCGAGCAGCGCCGCCTGTTCGCCGGGCCGCTGCTGCCAGGCCGCCTCGCCCGTCCCGGCCTGATCCCCGCCGTCCCGGACCTGCCCGGCCTGCGCCTGCAGGCCCTGCACTCCACCGACGCCGGCGAGGCGTTCCGCCTCGCCGTGACCCGCGAGGTCCGCGGCGCGTTCAACATCGCCGCCGACCCCGTCCTGGACGCCGCCGAGCTCGCCGGCATCCTCGGCGCCCGCACCGTCCGGGTCCCCGCGCGCGGGGTCCGCGCCGCGCTGGCCGCCGCGTGGGCGCTGCACCTGGTGCCCGCCTCCCCCGGCCTGTTCGACCTGGCCCTGCAGGTCCCGCTCATGGACACCTCGCGGGCCCGCGACGAGCTCGGCTGGACGCCGCGCCGCACCGCCCGCGAGGCCATCGAGGAGTTCCTGGAGGGCCTGCGCACCGGCGCCGGCCGCGACACCCCGCCGCTGTCGCCCGGGGCCGGCGGCCCGGGGCGCGCCCGCGAGTTCGCCACCGGCATCGGCCGCAAACCCTGACCCGACCGCCCGCAGTGATCCGCCCGCCCGCACCGCCGCCTCGGCGCCCGCACCTGGAGGTCACCCCATGCCGACGATCACGTCCGACCATCTGCACGCCCTACTGGCCTCCGCGCACCGCGACGCCGCGCTCGTCGTCGTCGGCGGGCGGGCCGCCGTCGTGCCCGCCGACCCCGGCCGCGGCGACGGCCCCGAGGAGGCCCTGGTCGTCACGACCCGGAACGCCGTGATCGCCGAACTCGACACCGGCGCCAACGACGAGCAGCTCGAAAGCCTCGCCCAGCGCCTCGACGTCGCCCTGGACAGCCTCGGCGGCTGACCCTGCCCGCCCCACGTCCGGGCGCCCGGCCGGGGGTCAGCCGTGCAGGGCGACGTAGGGCGCCAGCGTCAGCAGGCTCACCACCAGCGCGCCCGTCAGCGCCCGCGCCGGGACCGCGCGGGCGATCATCCACCCCAGCACCACGCCCGCCAGTTCCGGGACGCCCACCACCGCCGCCAGCGGCCAGTCGACCGCGCCCGCCGCCGCGTACCCGGCCGTCCCGACCCCGGCGATCACCACCGACTGCGCCTGCGCGGCCGCCAGCGCCGGCAGCACCGGGACGCCCAGCGCCACCAGCAGCGGCACGCACAGCATCGGCCCGCCGACGCCGAACATGCCGCCCACCAACGC
>NZ_SMKT01000367.1 GCF_004348735.1 Actinomadura sp. KC06 | reverse complement strand
CCTCCCGGAAGACCCCCGCACGACACGAACACCGAATGGGCAGGTTACGGAAGCCCTCCAGATAGGTAGGGTCTCAGTAGGTCGTCGGCTCTCTTCGTGAGGAGGTGACGGGGCGTGGCCGCTCGTGACGATGCAGGGGCGCGAAGGGCGCAGCACGAAAAGGAGGTCAGAGACCTCCAAACGCAGATCTCCTTCCTGGAGGAGGAGATCTCCGTGCTGCGCCGCAAGCTCGCGGAATCCCCGCGCCAAGTACGTGTTCTGGAAGAACGCCTCCATGAGGCACAGGCCAACCTGGCCGCCGTAACCGGTCAGAACGAGCGTCTCGTAGCGACCCTCAAAGAGGCTCGCGAACAGATCGTGGCGCTCAAGGAGGAGGTCGACAGGCTCGCACAACCACCATCCGGATTCGGCGTCTTCCTCGAAGCCCGCGACGATGGAACGATCGACATCTTCACCGGCGGGCGCAAACTCCGCGTCAACGTCAGCCCCGCCGTCGACGTCGACGAACTCCAGCGCGGCCAGGAAGTCATGCTCAACGAGGCCCTCAACGTCGTCGAAGCGCTCAAGTTCGAAGAGCAGGGCGAAGTCGTCATGCTCAAAGAACTCTTCGACGACGGCGAACGCGCCCTCGTCATCGCCCACGCCGACGAGGAACGCGTGGTCAAACTCGCCGAACCGCTCCGCGGAGTCCCCCTCCGCGCCGGCGACTCCCTCATGCTCGAACCCCGCTCCGGATACGCCTACGAGAAGATCCACAAGGCGGAGGTCGAAGAGCTCGTCCTCGAAGAGGTCCCCGACATCTCCTACAACGAGATCGGCGGACTCGGCTCCCAGATCGAAATGATCCGCGACGCCATCGAGCTCCCCTACCTGCACGCCGACCTCTTCCGCGAACACCAGCTCAGGCCCCCCAAGGGCGTCCTCCTCTACGGCCCCCCCGGATGCGGCAAAACCCTCATCGCCAAGGCCGTCGCCAACTCCCTCGCCAAACAGGTCGCCGAGAAGACCGGCCAGGAAGGCAAGAGCTTCTTCCTCAACATCAAGGGCCCCGAACTCCTCAACAAATACGTCGGCGAAACCGAACGGCACATCCGCCTCGTCTTCCAGCGCGCCCGCGAAAAGGCCTCCGCCGGAACCCCCGTCATCGTCTTCTTCGACGAGATGGACTCCATCTTCCGCACCCGCGGATCCGGAGTCTCCTCCGACGTCGAGAACACCATCGTCCCCCAGCTCCTCAGCGAGATCGACGGCGTCGAAGGCCTCGAGAACGTCATCGTCATCGGCGCCTCAAACCGCGAGGACATGATCGACCCCGCGATCCTGCGCCCCGGCCGGCTCGACGTCAAAATCAAGATCGAACGGCCCGACGCCGAAGCCGCCAAGGACATCTTCTCCAAGTACATCCTCCGCGGCCTCCCGCTCCACCCCGACGACGTCAAGGAACACGGCGGCTCCAACGAAGCCACCGTCGAAGCCATGATCCAGCGCACCGTCGAACGCATGTACACCGAGACCGAGGAGAACCGCTTCCTCGAAGTCACCTACGCCAACGGCGACAAGGAAGTCCTCTACTTCAAGGACTTCAACTCCGGTGCCATGATCCAGAACATCGTCGACCGCGCCAAGAAAATGGCCATCAAGCAATTCCTCGACACCGGCCAGAAGGGCCTGCGCGTCACCCACCTCCTCGCCGCCTGCGTCGACGAGTTCAGCGAGAACGAAGACCTCCCCAACACCACCAACCCCGACGACTGGGCCCGCATCTCCGGCAAGAAGGGCGAGCGCATCGTCTACATCCGCACCCTCGTCTCCGGAACCAAGGGCGCCGAAGCCGGCCGGTCCATCGACACCGTCGCCAACACCGGCCAATACCTGTAACCCGACCCCCGCGCCCCCGCACCGGGC
>NZ_SMKT01000366.1 GCF_004348735.1 Actinomadura sp. KC06 | reverse complement strand
ACCCCCGCCGTCTGCGGCACCCCCACCGACACCGCCCTCGACCTCATCCGCGAACTCGAAGGCATGGACCGCGGCCGCTACGCCGGCCCCGTCGGCTGGGTCGACGCCCGCGGCGACGGCGAATGGGGCATCGCCCTGCGCTGCGCCGAACTCGACGGCACCCGCGCACGCCTCTTCGCCGGCTGCGGCATCGTCGCCGACTCCGACCCCGCCGCCGAACTCGCCGAAGCCCGCACCAAATTCCGCGTCATGCGCGACGCCCTCCAAGGCCAGGACGCCCCGCGACACTGACCCCCGCCACCCGCCCGGTACCGTCGTCCACGACCCGGACCAGAACGAAACCGAAGGAACACCAGCACCGTGGACGTCGAACGGACCGCCCTGCCCGGCATCGGCCTGCAACACGTCATGACCACCGCACGCGGCCGCCAGATCGGCGTCATCTCCCACCGCACCGGCCGCCGCGACCTCGTCATCTACGACAGGGAAGACCCCGACACCTGCATCGCCACCGTCGCCCTGGCCGCCGACGAGGCCAACGCCATCGCCGAACTCCTCGGCACCGGACGCATCCTCGAACACCTCGCCGAACTCCACCGCCAAGTCGACGGCCTGGTCACCGAACAGATCCCCATCGCCCCCGGCTCCCCCTACGACGGACGACCCCTCGCCGACACCCGCTCCCGCACCCGCACCGGCGCCTCCATCGTCGCCGTCGTCCGCCAAGGACAGGTCATCGCCAGCCCACGCCCCGACTTCACCTTCACCGCCGGCGACATCATCGTCGTCGTCGGCACCGGCGAAGGCACCGCAGCCGTCGCCCAGATCCTCGCCGACGGCTGACCCGCATGGACTCAGCCGTCCAGCTCATCGAACTCGGCGCCATCATCCTCGCCCTCGGCCTCCTCGGCGCCGTGTCCGTCCGCTTCTCCATCTCCCCCATCCCCCTCTACCTCATCGCCGGCCTCGCCTTCGGCTCCGGCGGCATCCTCCCCCTCACCACCAGCGAAGACTTCGTCTCCATCGGCGCCGAAGTCGGCGTCATCCTGCTCCTGTTCACCCTCGGCCTCGAATACACCGCCGACGAACTCGTCGCCACCCTCCGCACCTCCGCACCCGTCGGGCTCGCCGACCTCGTCCTCAACGCCGCCCCCGGCGCCATCGCCGCCCTCCTGCTCGGCTGGGGACCCGTCGCCGCCGTCGCCATGGCCGGCGTCACCTACGTCACCTCCTCCGGCATCACCGCCAAGGTCATCGGCGACCTCGGCTGGCTCGGCAACCGCGAAACCCCCGCCGTCCTGTCCGTCCTGGTCTTCGAAGACCTCGCCATGGCCGCCTACCTGCCCATCCTCACCGCCCTCCTCGCCGGCGCCGGACTCCTCGGCGGCGCCGCCGCACTCGCCATCGCCGCCGCCACCATCACCGCCATCCTCTTCGTCGCCCTCCGCCACGGCGCACTCGTCGAACGCTTCGTCGCCTCCCCCAGCGAAGAGGTCCTCCTCCTCAAAGTCCTCGGCCTCACCCTCCTCGTCGCCGGCATCGCCCAGCAGCTCCAGGTCTCCGCCGCCGTCGGCGCCTTCCTCGTCGGCATCGCCCTGTCCGGCCCCCTCGCCCACACCGCCCAGAAACTCCTCAGCCCCCTCCGCGACCTGTTCGCCGCCGTCTTCTTCGTCTTCTTCGGCCTCCACACCGACCCCGGCGACCTGCCGCCCGTCCTCGGCGTCGCCGCACTCCTCGCCGCCGCGGGCATCCTCACCAAACTCGCCACCGGCTGGATCGCCGCACGCCGCGCCGGCGTCGCCACCACCGGACGCCTCCGCGCCGGCGCCGCCCTCACCCCCCGCGGCGAGTTCAACATCGTCATCGCCGGACTCGCCGTCAGCGCCGGCACCAACCCCCGCCTCGGCCCCCTCGCCGCCGCCTACGTCCTCATCCTCGCCGTCGCCGGACC
>NZ_SMKT01000365.1 GCF_004348735.1 Actinomadura sp. KC06 | reverse complement strand
GCCCCAATCGCGAATCCAGCCACCACCACACGACGAAACCGGTAGGCGCCACCCCCGCGAGCGTCCAACGCGAACACCACCCCCTGCCCGGTGCCCCACACTGCGAATCCGGCCGCTAACGCACGCCGCGAGTCCGCCCGCTGGCGTGGACGCCGCCCCCTGCCTGATGCCGCGCTCTGCGGATCCGGCCGCTAGCGTGAACGCCCGCCCCAGGTCCGATGCCGTGCACCGCGCATTGCCGGGTGTTGCGCATTGCGAATCCGGCGGGTGGCGTGTCTGCGAATCCGGCTGCCTGGGTGGACGCGGCTCCGCCCATTGCCGCACCCCGCGAAGCGGGGGCGGTGCCGCGCGTTGCGAAACCGGCGGACGGCGCGAACGCGGAGGTCGGCGGCTTCCACGCGCCGAATCCGGCGGTCGAGTGCTCCGAAGTCAGCAGGTGGCGTTCTGGGTAACCGGCTGACGACCCGAACTCTGAGACCTGGCGGCGCTGCGCATTGGAAATCCGGCGGGTGCTACGCAGTGCGAAACCGGCGGGTGGCGCGGTCTACGAATCCGGCCGACGGTGTGAACGCCGAAGTGGGCGGCTTCCGCGCTCTGCGAATCTGGCAGTAGCGCGTGCTGCGAAGCCAGCGGGTGGTGCGCTCTGAGAAACCGGCGGGTGGAGCGACGGAGGGTGGGGAACGGGCGGTACGGGCTTAGCTCTTGCCGGGGAGGTCCTCGTACCATTCGCGGATGGCCAGCATGTGCTTCTGCATGGCCTTGCGCGCGCGGTTCGCGTCCCGGCTCTTCAGTGCGGTCACGATGGCCTGGTGGTCGCGGATCGAGCGGGTGAGTTGGCCCTCGCGCGAGAAGGTGGCCGGACGGGACTCGGTCATGACCTCGTTGAGTTCGCCGAGCAGGCGCGGCAGCAGCTCGCCCCCGGTCGCGCGTGCGATGGACAGGTGGAACTCCACGTCCAGTCGCGACACTTCGGCCAGGTTCGGCGCGTCCTGCGCGGCCGCCGCCCGGAAGACCTCCTGGGCCCGTTCGATCTCGGCCAGCCCCTGGTCGGTCGCGTGCTCGGCGACCTCGGCCGCGGCGAGCTCGTCGAGGGCGCCGCGGACCTTGTTCAGCTCGATGAGCTCGTCGCGGTGCAGTTCCAGGTACTTCGCGAACGGCTCGGCGTACTGCTCGTTGATGCTCTTGCGGACGAACGCGCCCCGACCGTGCCGGATCTCGATGATCTTCATGGCCTCCAGGCCGGCCAGCGCCTCGCGCACGCTGACCCGGCTGACGCCGAACGTCTCGCACAGCACGCGCTCGGAGGGCAGCATGGCCCCCGCCGGGATGTCGCCGCGCTCGATGGCCTCCAGCAGCTGCTCGCGCACCTGCTGGGTCGGGCTCGTACGCTCGACCGCGGTGAACCTGCCCATGCCGGCGGACGCCTCATACTTGGCGGTCATGACTTTCGCTCCTCCGCTGGGCGACCCGCCGCGATTCACGGACGTGCGTCACTGGCGGCGAATGAATCATACCAGCGCATGTGAACATGTCTGGCCACTCCTGGCGGGTGCTTCCCTGCCGACGACACCGTGGAGATCGGTGGCTGCGCCGGGCCACGAAATGCCCGCCGTCCCGGCAAATCTTGCAGGACGGCTCGGTCGTCGTCCGTCCAACGGTCACAGGCGATGGCCGCCAGGGTCTCAACTTTGGGGAGAGGGCAAAGGGTGGCAGCGGCCAGGCCGAGTTAGCAGTGTCACGCAATGGCCGGTGGCAACCCAGGACAGGCCGACGCCGTCGCGGAGTCCCGTAGGTAGTGCGAGGTTCCGCCCGGCGTTCTGTGGGGCGGTGCAGGTTCCGACGGACGTCCCGGCGGGCGGTGCGAGGTTCCGCCGGGTGTTCAGCGGGACGGTGTCGGTTCCGGCGGACGTCCCGGCGTGTGGTTCCTGCGGGTGTTCTGTGGCGGCGGGACGAGGTCCGGCGGGCGTTCGGGC
>NZ_SMKT01000036.1 GCF_004348735.1 Actinomadura sp. KC06 | reverse complement strand
GGTCGGCCGTGGGGCGGGGGCGGGGTGGACGGGTTTCGGACAGCCGGGGCGAGCTGATCTTTTGGCGGGATTCGCTAACGTCGCAGGTCAGAGGGTAGTTTTGCAGTGCAAAATCATATGTTGCAAAACTGGCGCGAGGCTTGACTGAGCCCATAACCTCCGGGCTACCGGCACGGAAATCCGGTTACTGGCTCTCTGGGCTTGGTGAGGTCCGAATGCACGATCTGCTGGGCCGCCTCACTCCCGCGAGTGGCCCTGGGGCGCCGCCGTCCACCACCTACGGGACGGGCGCCGCGTACAGCGTGAACGTCCCCTTCCGACGCCGCGCCCAGACCGCCGGAGCCGCCCGGTTCCGGAATCGTCACGAGGAGTACCCCCATGATCGGTAGATTCACGCGCGCCGTCGTGACCGTCACGGCGCTCGGCACGCTGGCCGCGACCGCCGCGTGCGGCGTCGACTCCGGCGACTCGTCCGGCGACGGCGACGGCGCGTCCGGCGGCAAGGCCAAGGCGCTGAAGGTCGGCTGGTCGACCATCTACCTGACGCCGTCGTGGATGCAGCAGACCGACAAGATGATCAAGGACGATGTCGCGAAGCTGAAGGGCGAGGGCAAGGTCGCCGACTACAAGGTGTTCAACGCCAACGGCGACACGTCCCAGCAGATCGCCCAGATCCGCGCGATGATCCAGCAGAAGTACGACGTCATCCTGGTGGACGCCGGGTCGTCCACGGCGCTGAACCCGGTGGTGGAGCAGGCCGTCGGCGCCGGGATCACGGTCGTCAGCTTCGACAGCCTGGTCACTTCCCAGAAGGTCGTGCGCGTCGGCACCGACCAGAAGGAGTGGGGCCGGATGATGGGCCAGTGGCTCGGCGACAAGCTGGGCGGCAAGGGCAAGATCATCGCGTTCAACGGGCCGGCGGGCGTCGCGGTCAGCGAGGAGCGCTGGCAGGGCGCCGAGGAGGCGCTGAAGAAGTACCCCGGCATCAAGGTCGCCGCGAACGTCCACAGCGAGTACAACCTGGCCCCGGCGGCGCAGGCGTTCGCGTCGGCGTACTCGGCGAATCCCGATATCGACGGTGTCTTCTCGCAGGGTGGCGCGCTTTCGGCGGCTGCGCTGCAGACGCTGGTGAAGCAGAAGAAGAAGCTCGTCCCGATCACCGGTGAGAACTACAACGGGTTCCTGAAGCTGTGGCAGCAGCACACGAAGGACGGGTTCTCGTCGTTGTCGACGGCGCAGCCCAACTACCTGGGTGTCATCGCGCTGCGCGCGGCGGTGGCCAAGGCGGGCGGCGCGACGGTGCCGAACCAGATCATGGTTCCGCTGCCCAAGATCACCGATGAGAACCTGGCGCAGTACGTCAAGCCGGACCAGCCGGACGACTCCTACCCGATCCAGGAGCTGCCGCAGCCCGAGATCGACAAGCTGATCGGGAAGTGACGATGGCGCTTCTGGCCGTCGAGCAGGTCTCGAAGTCGTTCGCGGGCAACCGGGTCCTCGATCAGGTGAGCTTCGACGTCCGGGCGGGCGAGGTGCTCGCGCTGGTGGGCGAGAACGGGGCCGGGAAGAGCACGGTCCTGTCGCTGGTCACCGGGCTGCTGGCGCCCGACTCCGGGCGGATCTCCTACGACGGTGAGCCGCTGCGTTCCTGGTCGCCGCACCGGGCCCGCGAGGTCGGGATCGGCTCGGTGCACCAGGAGCTCAGCCTCAACCCGCACCAGACCGTCGCGGAGAACGTGTTCCTCGGGCAGTGGCCGTCGCGGCGCGGGCTGATCCTGCGCCGCGACCTCGCCCGGCGGGCCCGGCCGCTGCTGGACCGGGTCGGGCTGGACGTCGACCCGCTCACCCGGGCCGGGCGGCTGCCGCTCGGGCAGCAGCAGCTCGTCGAGCTGGCCAAGGCGCTCGCCTCGGACCCGCGGCTGCTGATCCTGGACGAGGCCACCTCCGCGCTGGACGACGACCAGGTCAGAAGCGTGTTCGCGGTCGTGGACGAGCTGCGCGCGGCCGGCTCGTCCGTGATCATCGTCAGCCACCGGATGGGCGAGCTGTTCGCCGTCGCCGACCGGCTGACCGTGCTGAAGGACGGCGAGGTCATGGCGACCCGCGAGCGCGCGGAGACCGACCATGACGACATCGTCCGGCTGATGATCGGGCGGGAGCTGTCCGACCTGTTCCCGCCGAAGGCCGGGCTGAGCGGCGCGGACCCGGACGAGATCGCGGCGATCCCGTCCGAGCAGGAGATCGCCTCCGAGAAGGCCGCCGCCGCGAAGGACGCCGGAGCCGCTCCGAGCGGCGAGACGGTGTTGCGGGTGCGAGGGCTGACCGTCCCGGACGCCTGCGAAGGCGTCGACCTCGACCTGGAGCCCGGACGGATCATCGGCCTCGGCGGGCTCCAAGGACAGGGGCAGCGGGCCGTGCTGCGGGCGCTGTTCGGGCTCGTCCGGCACACCGGCCGGATCGAGCTGGACGGACGTCCCGCCCGCCTCGCCTCTCCGCGCGAGGCCATCCGGCACCGGATCGCCTACGTCCCGGAAGACCGGAAGGTCGAGGGGCTGCATGTGGCGCAGACCGTCCGCGCCAACCTGGCCCTGACCAACCTCGACGTGGTGACGCCCGGCAGGCGGTTGCTGACCGTCGACCGGGGCGCGGAGGCGCGGCTCGTCGAGGATCTCGTCGAGCGGATGCGGATCAGGGTGACGGGCCCGGAGCAGGAGGCCCGCAGGCTGTCGGGCGGCAACCAGCAGAAGGTCGCGCTGGCCCGCTGGCTGCCGTCCCGGCCGCGGATCCTGCTGCTGGCGGAGCCGACCCGCGGCATCGACGTCGGCACCAAACGCGAGATCTACCATCTGCTCCGCCGGCTCGCCGACAGCGGCGTGGCGGTGCTGATCACTTCTGGGGACACGATGGAACTGGTCGGCCTGTGCGACGAGGTCGCCGTGATGTACGAGGGCGCCGTCGTCGATCGGCTGGCGGGGGACGACCTCACCGAGGAGCGGCTGGTCCGCGCCTCCGTCACCGGGACGGTGGCGCATGACTGAGCAGTCCGTGACCGCGCGGCGCGCGGCGCCGGGCCGCGGGGGCGGGGACGGGCGGTTCGGCGGGTTCCTGCGCCGCAACCTCGACGTCACCGGCCTGTGCGCGCTGCTGGTCATCCTGCTGGCCGTGTACAGCCAGTACGACTCCGAGCTGTTCACCCCGTCGTCGATCACGATCCTGTCGGCGCAGTTCCTGCCGCTGATCCTGGCGGCGATGGGGCAGAGCACGGTGATGCTGGCGGGCGGCATCGACCTGTCGCTCGGGGCGGTGCTGGCGCTCGCGATGGCGGTGTTCGCCGTCCGCGCGGAGGACGGCGTCGTGGTCGCCGCCGTGCTGGCGCTGGCGGCGGCCGTGGCGACGGGCGCGGCGAACGGCGTGCTCGTCGCGTACGCGGGGCTGCCGCCGATCATCGTGACGCTGGCGGCGTCGTTCCTGTGGGGCGGCGTCACGCTGGTGGTGCTGCCGCAGCCGGGTGGGAGCGTTCCGGCCGGGCTGGTGGACGCCTACAACAACGGCTGGAACGGGATCGCGCTGCCGTTCGTGGTGGTCGGGGTCGTCCTGCTGCTGTGGAAGACGGTCCGGACGACGAGGTTCGGGCTCTCGCTGTACGCCGTCGGCGGCAACGAGCACGGCGCGTACGCCAGCGGGATCGGCACCCGGACGGTGAAGATCGGCGCGTACGGATTGGCGGGGGTGTTCGTGGGCCTTGCCGGAATCGGTCTCGCGATCCAGACGGGGTCCGGCGATGCGACGATCGGGACGCCTTACACGTTGAACTCCATAGCCGCCTCGGTGCTCGCCGGGGTCAGCTTCTTCGGCGGCGTGGGGCAGATGCGCGCCACCGTGCTGGCCGCGCTGCTCATCGGGCTGCTGACGAACCTGCTGCTGTTCACCGGACTGTCGCCGTTCTACCAACTGATCATGCAGGGGGCGGTGCTCATCGTGGCGATCGCCGTGAAGACGTTCGCGACCCGCGAGAGGACGGACTGATGACCGCGCTACCGCGCACCGCCGCCTCGTTGCCCCGGACGCTGAAGGAGAACCGCGCGGTCTGGGCGTTCGGCGTGCTGGTCTTGACGTGGCTGGCCGCGATCCTGTTCGCGAAGGGCTTCGACAGCGTTTCCAGCTTCCGCTACCTGGTGCAGACGGCCGCGTTCCTCGGCATCGTCGGCGTCGGCCAGACCCTCGTGGTCATGATGAGCGGCATCGACCTGTCGGTGTCGGGCGTCGTCGCCCTGTCGGCGGTGGTGTGCGCGCAGGTCGCGTCCGAATCGGGCGGGACGGCGGGCATCGCCGTGGCGCTCGCCGCGAGCATCCTCGTCGGGCTCGCCAACGCGGCCGGGGTGACCTGGCTGCGGGTGCCGCCGATGGTGATGACGCTGGCCACCGGCACGATCGTCGCCGGGGCGCTGCTCGTCTACACCGACGGGTCGCCGAAGTCGGCGAAGGTGGCGCTGCTGGGGTCGCTCGCCAACGACCGCGTTCTCGGGGTGCCGCTCGCGTTCGTCCTGTGGATCGGGATCACCGCGGCCGCCGCCTGGCTGCTGCACGCCTCCCGGGTCGGACGGTACGTGTTCGCGCTCGGCAACGGGGAGCGGGCGTCCCGCGCGTCCGGCGTCCCGCTCGCGCGGACCGCGTTCATCGCCTACGGGACGTGCTCGCTGCTCGCCGGGGTGGCCGGGCTGGTGCTGCTCGGGTTCACCTCCACCAGCTCGCTGACCATGGGCAACCCGTACCAGCTGCTGTCGATCGCGTCGGTCGTGCTCGGCGGGACGTCCATCCTCGGCGGGCGCGGGCATGTGCTCGGCACGGTCGCCGGGGCGCTGCTGCTGACGCTGCTCACCGCGCTGCTGGCGTCGTGGAACATGTCGGAGGGCGTCCGGCAGATCGTCCTGGGGCTGCTCATCATCGGGTTGCTGCTCGCCTACGCGCGGGAACGGCGGTCGTAATGACGGCATCGGGGGAACTGCTCAAAGATCTGGTCGGCATCGCCAGCGTCAACCCGCGCGGCGGGCCCGTCGGGCCCGGGCTGGGGGAGGCGGCGGTCGCCGGGTACGTCCGCAACTGGCTGGCGGCGCGGGGCGTGCGGGCCGAGCTGCGGGAGGTCCTGCCGGGACGTCCCAACGTCGTCGCGACCGTGCCGGGACGCGACCCGCGCTTCGTCCTCCTGGAGTCGCATCTCGACACGGTGGAGACCGGCGGGATGTCCGTCGACCCGTTCGCCGCGACGATCCGGGACGGCCGCCTGTACGGGCGCGGCGCGTGCGACGCGAAGGGGCCGCTGGCCGCGTTCATGCTGGCCACGGCCGAACTCGCCGCGGCGTCGGCGGCCGGGGACCCCCCGCCGTTCGGGGTCGTCCTCGCCGGGGTGATGGACGAGGAGCACGCCTACCAGGGCGTCCTCGGCCTGATCTCCGACCTTGACGGCCCCGGCGGCGAGCAGGTGGCGGGCGCGGTCGTGGGCGAGCCGACCGATCTGGCCGCCGCCGTCGCGCACAAGGGCTGCGTGCGCTACACCGTCCGGGCGCTCGGGACGGCCGGGCACAGCTCCCGCCCGGACGAGGCCGTCAACGCGGTCACCCTCATGTCCCGCGTCATCGACCACCTCGACCGCGTCTCGCCGGGCGTCCCGCCGCACCCGCTCCTCGGGCCGGCCACCCGGTGCGTCACGCGCGTGCGCGGCGGCCAGGGGCCGAACACCGTCCCGGGCCGCTGCGAGATCGACGTCGACCGCCGCACCCTCCCCGGCGAGGACCCCGTCGACGTGTGGCGCAAGGACAGGGAGGAACTGACCGCCCTCATCCCCGGCCGCATCGAGGTGGACGAACCGTTCACCGTCGACTACGCGCTCGACACCCCCGCCGCCAGCCCGGTGCCGGCCGCGCTGTGCGGGGCGCTCGCGGCGGCCGGACGGGACGCGTCCGTCCGCGGGATGCCGTTCGGCACCGACGCCAGCAAGCTCGCACGCGCCGGCATCCCGTCGGTCGTGTTCGGCCCCGGCTCGGTGACGGACGCCCACTCGGCCGACGAGTCGGTGGCCCTCGCCGACGTCGACCTGGCCGCCCGCCTCATCGTCGACACCGTCCGGTCCATGAGCACCGGCGGCTCGACGACCATCGACGGGGGGCGCGGGTGAGGCTCACGCAGCACATCGACCTGGTCGGCAGCGGCGCGGCCGGGTTCGACCTCACCGGTCCGCTGGACTGCCACGTCTACCTGGTGCGGGGCTCGCTGGCCGCGGCGCTGATCGACGCGGGCGCCGGGCCGTCCGCCGGGCTGCTCGCGCGGCGGATGACGACGGCGGCCGGGCCGGAAGGCGAGCGCCACCTGCTGCTGACGCACGGGCACGCCGACCATGCGGGCGGCGCCGCGGAGCTGGCCGAGCGGGTGCCGGAACTCGCCGTCCGGGCCGGGTCCCCGGCGGACGAGTGGATCGCGTCCGGCGCGGAGGAGCTGCTCAGCGTCGATCGCGGGAAGGCTTCCGGTGTGTATCCGGCGGACTACGCCTTCGCGGCATGCCGGGCGGTGCGCCCCATCGCGGACGGGGAACGGATCGATCTCGGCGGCGGGGTCGTCCTCACGGCCATCGCCACGCCAGGCCACGCCGACGGCCACACCTGCTACCTCCTGGACGCGCCGGAAGGGCGGGCGCTGTTCTCCGGCGACTGCGTGTTCACCGGCGGACGCATCTCCCTGCAGAACCTGCACGACACGCGGGTCCCCGAGTACGCCGCCAGCCTGGAACGCCTCGCCGCGCTGGAGATCGACATGCTGCTCCCCGGCCACCACGAGATCTCCCTGGCCCGCGGCGGCCGCCACCTGGCGTCCGCCCGCGACGCCCTCACCCGCGGACTGCTTCCGGAGAGCACCACATGAGCCACGACATGGGCGTTGACGGAACCCGGGCGGCGAAACCCGCGGCGCGGAACCAGTCGTCGTCGCTGCGCCGCGCGCTCGCCGTGCTCGACCACGTCCGCGACCACGCCGACGCCCGCGGCGTGTCCCTCACCCGGATCGCCGATGACCTCGGCATCAGCAAGAGCACCGTGCTGCGGCTCGCCGCGCCGCTCATCGACGGCGACCTGCTCACCCGCGACCGCGAGACGGGCTGGTTCCGGCTCGGGCACGGCGCGCTGCGGCTCGGCCAGGCGTACCTGTCGTCGCTGGACATGCGCTCCGTCGCCGCCGACCCGCTGCGCCGGTTGCAGCACGTCGTCGGCGAGACCTGCCACCTCGTCGTGTACGACGCGCCGGACGTCGTCTACATCGACAAGGTGGAGAACGAGCACAACGTCCGGATGGCGTCCCGTGTCGGGATGCGGATGCCCGCCTACCGCACCGCCGTCGGGAAGGCCATCCTCGCCTGGCTCGGGGAGGACGACGTCCAGGACGTCATCGACGCGGGCCTGACGCCGCGCACCGAGCGGACCATCACCGACCCGGCCCGGCTGGCCGCCGAGCTGGAGCGGGTCCGGCTGTCCGGGTACGCCGTGGACGACCGGGAGAACGAGCCCGAGGTCCGCTGCGTCGCCGCGCCGATCTTCGACCACACCGACCGGGCGGTGGGGGCGCTGAGCGTGTCCGGGCTGACGTCCCGGATGACGCCGGCGCGGGTCAGGGAGGTGGGGCCGATGGTGGAGCGGACGGGCCTGGACATCTCCCGCGTGCTCGGCTCGTCCCGCCCCCGCCGGCGCGCGGGCCGCCTGGAGATCCGTCCCGACATCCGGCCGGAGAGCCGTTCCGAGAGCAGAGCCGAGAGCAGAGCCGAAAGCCGAGCCGATCGCGGTACCGAGAACCATGGAGGAGGGAATCTGCCGTGACCAGCCTGACCATCCCCGCCGAGTACGTCGACTGGCGGACCAAGGGTTTCTTGCAGCCGGACGCGCCCGTCGCGTTCGAGGAGTTCGCCGCCGCCCGCCACCAGCTGTTCGGCGGCCCCTTCACCTGGCCGGTGATGGTCGCGCGGGAGTCGGCGCTCAAGCACAACATCGCCGCGCTGGCGTCGTTCTGCGCCGCGCACGACCTCGCGTTCGCGCCGCACGGCAAGACGTCCATGGCCCCGACGCTGTTCCAGGCGCAACTCGACGCGGGCGCCTGGGGCATCACGGCCGCGACCGCGAACCAGGTCCTCGCCTACCGGACGTTCGGCGTCCCCCGGATCCTGCTCGCCAACGAGCTGCTCGACCCGACCGCGCTGCGCTGGCTCGGCGACGAGATCGGCCGCGGCCTGGAGTTCCTGCTGTACGCCGACTCCGTCGAGGGCGTCGCCGCGATCTCCGCGGCGGCCGGGGACCGTCCGTTCCAGGTGCTCGTCGAGCTCGGCCACCGGGGCGGGCGGACGGGTTGCCGCACCGTCGAGGAGCTGACCTCGGTCGCCCGCGCCGTGACCGCCGCGCCCGGCACCGAGCTCGCCGGGGTCGCCGGATACGAGGGCGGGCTGCCGGACGTCCCCGCCGCCGGCGCCTACCTCGGCCTGCTCCGCGACGCCACCGCCGAGCTGTCCAAGGCCGGGCTGCTCCCCCGCGACGTGATCGTCACCGCGGGCGGCAGCGCCTACTTCGACCAGGTCGCCGAGCAGCTGTCCGGCGCGTGGCTGCCGGGCCACGAGCTGACCGTCATCCTGCGCAGCGGCGCCTACGTGTCCCACGACGACGGCATCTACACGCAGCGGACGCCGTTCACCCGCATCCCGGGCTCGCTGGACGCCGCGCTGGAGATCTGGGCGCAGGTCACGTCCGTCCCCGAACCCGGCCTCGCGATCGTCGGGATGGGCAAGCGGGAGGCGCCGTACGACGCCGGGCTGCCCGTCCCGCTGCGGCTCCGCAGGCGGGACGGGACCGTCCACCCGGCGGGCGGGCTGCGCGTCACGGACACCAACGACCACCACGCCTACGTGACGGTCGACGGCCCCCCGCCGCGTCCGGGGGACCTGCTGTGCTTCGGCATCTCCCACCCCTGCACGGCCTTCGACAAATGGCAGGTCATCCCGGTCGTCGACGACGATGAGACGGTGACCGACCTGATCCGCACCTATTTCTGACCGGCTTCCGATTCGACACGGCCCTTCCGACACGTCCCACCCGACACGGACTTGAGAGGACCATCATGATCCCCCGCTTGGCGCCGGGCTGCGCGCTGACGTCGACCGGAGTCGTCGCGGTCGTGCGCGGCACCCGCGCCGGCCGCGTCGCCGACGTCCTGGACACCCTCGCCGACGCCGGCGTCCGCTGCCTGGAGATCACCCTCAACACGCCGGGCGCGCTCGCCGAACTGCGCGCGGCGCGGGACCGGCTGCCCGGGGACGTCGAACTCGGCGCCGGGACGGTGCGCACCGCCGCGGACGCGTCCGCGGCCGCCGGTGCCGGGGCGTCCTTCCTCGTCGCGCCCGACACCAGCGCGGAGGTCGCGGACAAGGCGGGGGAGCACGGCGTCGCCTACTTTCCGGGCGCGCTGACCCCCGGCGAGGTCGCCCGCGCCTGGGAGCTCGGCGCCACCGCCGTCAAGGTGTTCCCGGCCAACGCGCTCGGCCCGCGCTACCTGCGCGACCTCGCCGAACCGTTCCGCGACATCCCGCTGCTGCCGACGGGCGGGATCGGCCCCGACACGGCCGCCGGCTACATCGAGGCGGGCGCGGTCGCGGTCGGCGCGGGCGGCTCCCTCATCGGCGACGCCCTCGACGGCGGCTCCCTGACGGAGCTGGCCGACCGGGCCGGACGGCTCCTCGCCGCCGTGGAGGCCGCCCGATGACCGCGGCGGAGCGCCACTGGCCGGACGGGTCGCGGGGATCGTCGGACGGCTCGTCGCCGGACGGCTCGTCGTCGGAAGATTCGGGGGCGTCCTCCCGAGGGCGCCGCCCGGAGCCGGAGCCGGGCCCCGACCTCGTCACCTTCGGGGAGACGATGGCGCGGCTGGAGAACCCCGTCGTCGGGCCGATGCGGCATGCCCGCACCCTCGACCTCGGTGTCGGCGGCGCCGAGTCGAACGCGGCGATCGGGCTGTGCCGCCTCGGCGGGACGGCCGCCTGGTTCGGCCGCGTCGGTGACGACGAGTTCGGCCGCCTGATCACGACCGTCCTGGCGGGCGAGGGCGTCCGGCTGGGGCACACCGTTGTGGACCGGTCCGCGCCGACCGCGCTGCTGTTCAAGGAGCGCCGGTCGGGGACGCTCACCCGCGTCCAGTACTACCGGACGGGCAGCGCCGGGTCCCGGCTGCGTCCGTCCGATGTCCCCCACGATCTGATCCGTTCGGCGCGCGTGCTGCACGTCACCGGGATCACCGCGGCGATCAGCGGCACCGCCCGGCAGGCCCTCGACGACGCGGTCGAGACCGCGCGGGACGCGGGCGTCCCCGTCTCGCTCGACCTCAACTACCGGCGGGCCCTGTGGACGCCCGCCGAGGCCGGCGAATGCCTGCGGAACCTCACCAAACGCGCTGACCTCGTCTTCGCCACGGAGGAGGAGGCCCGGCTGGTCGTGCCAGGCGACGAGGCCGCGGACGAATTGGCGGGGCTCGCCGCGTCCCTGGCCGCCCTCGGCCCCCGGGACGTCCTCATCAAGCGCGGCGCCGCGGGCGTCGTCGCGTTGTGCGAGGGCCGCCTGCACGTCCAGCCCGCGCACAGCGTCCCGGTCATCGACCCGGTCGGCGCGGGCGACGCGTTCGCCGCCGGGTACCTCGCCGAGTTCGTCCGGGGACGTCCGGTCGCCGAGCGCCTCGACACGGCCACGGCCGCCGGCGCCTACGCCGTGACCGTCCGCGGCGACTGGGAGGGCCTCCCCAGCCGCGCGGACCTGGATCTGCTGAAATCAGCCGAAGACACCGTCACCCGCTAATTCATCAAGGAGACAGACATGGGCAAGCGTGAACTCCGGAGCTCGGCCGCGCCCGCGCCGCTCGGCACGTATTCGCAGGGCCTGGTGGCCGGCGACTTCGTCTACACGTCCGGCATGGGCCCGATCGACCCGAAGACCGGCGAGGTCGTCGGCGCGGACGTCGCCGAGCAGACCCGGCAGGTCCTGGCCAACCTGTCGGCGATCCTCGCCGAGCACGGCCTGGGCCTGGACGACGTCGTGAAGTCGACCGTCCATCTGCAGGATCTGCACCGCGACTTCCCCGCCTATGACGAGGTGTACCGGGCGCATTTCAACGAGCCGTACCCGGTGCGCACCACGGTCGGCTCCGACCTGATGAACATCCTCGTCGAAATCGATTTCGTGGCTTACAAGAGGAGCTGATGGACTCGTCGCTCTACGTCCTGGTGGAGGATCTGCACGGCGGTGTGGACGCCGCGCAGATCCTCTCCCACGGCGTCTCGTCCATCACCGTCGGCGCCGCCTATCACCGCGCCCGCGACGTGACACCCCGCGGACGCACCCGCGTGACCCTGCGCCACGACGGAATCCATTTCCCTCCCGGCGACCTGTTCGACGGGCTCCGCCTCGTCCCGCCCGTCCAGCGGAACGCCGAAAGGGAACCTCTACGCGCCCTCCGCGAACAGACTCGCGAGCTGGGCGTTCCTCTGCACGGCTGGGGCGTGTTCTTGCATAACACCACCCTCGGCCTGGCCTTTCCGGACGTCACCCAGGAGAACTGCTTCGGCGATCGTGCCGCGCCCGCCGACCTGTGCCCGTCCAACCCGGACGTCCGCGCCTACGCCGTCGCGCTCGGCCGCGCCATCGCCCGCCAGGGAATGGACTCGGTCGTCACCGAGTCGCTCCATTTCGGGACGTTCGGGCACGGCTACCATCACGAACGCTCATTCGTCGACCTCGGCCCGGCCGCCGAATTCGCTTTGGGCCTGTGCTTCTGCCCGCACTCGCGGGGCCGCATTCCCCTCGCCGAAAAGGCGCGGGACGCCGCGTCCCGGCTGACGGCCTCCGTTCTCGACGGCGGCCCGCCCGCCGAAACGCTCCCCGCCGTCCTTGAGGACTACGCCCGCGCCCGCACCCCGATCGTCACGTCGCTGGCCGCCGAGGTCGCCGAGGCCGTGGCGGACGAAGGCTCCCACCTCACCTTCCTCGACCTGACCGGCGCCGTGAAGGGCTACGCCGACGGACGTCCCACGGGTGCCCCGGCCGCCGACTCCGCCTGGCAGATCGGCGTGGATCCCGGGGCCGTGAGCGAGGTCGTCCCGTCCTACGCCATCCTTTGCTACGCCCGCGACGAGGCCCGCACAGCCGAGGACGTCGCCGCCTACCGAACCGCGCTCGGCCCGCAGACGACGCTCCGAGCCGTCCTGCGTCCCGGGCTTCCGGACACGGAGTCGGCCGAGCATCTGGCGGCCAAGGTCAAGGCGGCCCGCACGTCCGGCGCGGACACGGTGGACTACTACCAGTACGGCTTGGTCCCGTTGCCGACCCTCGCCCGCATCCCGCGCTGACTGTTCGAACACCGCACGGACCCCGGCGGCCGATCTTGGACACGGCGCCCCCCTCCACCGGACGTGCGGTTACGGTGAGCCCCGGACAAGAGGACTTCTCCGTACGGGAGCGCAGCGTGACCTACGACGAAATCCCGGACGACATCCCCACCTCCGCACGCGTCTACGGCTGGTATCTCGGCGGCAAGGACAACTACGAGATCGACCGGCAGTTCGCCCTGGCCCACCTGCCCGACTTCCCCGAGGGCCTGGACATCACCAGGGCGAACCGGCAGTTCCTCTACCGCGCCGTCCGCTACCTCGTCCGGGACGCGGGAATCCGGCAGTTCATCGACATGGGCTGCGGCCTGCCGACCGACAACAACGTCCACCAGGTCGCGCAGCAGTTCGCCCCGGACGCCCGCGTCGTCTACGTCGACATCGATCCCATCGTCCTGATCCACGCCCGCGCCCTGCTGGCCGGGGACGGCTCCACGACCGTCATCACCGCCGACATGCGCGACCAGGACACGATCCTGAACCACGACGACACGCGCCGCCTCATCGACTTCAGCGAGCCGGTGGCGGTCCTGTTCCTCTCCGTCGGCCACCACCTGCCCGACGCCGACGATCCGCGCCGCGTCCTGCGCACCATCCTCGACCGCGCCGCCCCCGGCAGCCACCTGGCGTTCTCCCAGGCCGTCACCGAGAACACCGCCCGCGGCGCCGACCTGCAGGCCCGCATGACCGGCGCCGGAATCCCCTGGCAGACCCGCTCCCGCGCCGAGGTCGACGCCCTCCTGGACGGCCTCGTCCCCGTCTCCCCCGGCCTGGTCGACGTCGGCGACTGGCGCCCCGACCCCGACCAGCCGCCGTTGGCCCCCGCCCCCGTCGAGGTCGAGCACTTTCTGGGCGCGTCCAAACTCAACCGGGACTTCCGCGAATACGGCGGCATCGTCCGCAAGCCGTGACACGACGCCTCAAGGGCCGGGATGGACGGGCGGAAGCCCGAACCCGCCGACCAGGTCCGGGCCGCCGCCGAAGACGAGGATGCGCGCGATGCCCTCGTCCGTCACGGTGAGGACGCCGAGCCCGAACGCGCGGTGCACGCCGTCCTCATCGCGCCGGTAGGCGGCCGCGGCGGGCTGTCCGTTCGCGACGGTCGGGATCATCCGCCAGTCCCCGGGCGAGCCGATCACCCGGGTGAGGAAGCGCAGGCAGGTCGCGCGTCCCGAGAACCAGGTGCGGGTGCCGACCAGCTCGATCGCCGCGTCCGTGCGCAGCGCCCGCTCCAGCGCCGCCGTGTCGGCGTTCTCGAAACCGGCGACGTACTGGTCGAGCAGCGCCCGCGTCCGCGGCTCTGTGGGCTCGCTGATCCGCGTCCGCTCCGGGTCCACCTCGTCAAGGCGGGCACGGGCCCGCTGCAACGTGCTCTTGACCGCCGTGACGGTGGTGCCGAGCATGTCCGCGACCTCGGCGGCCGGGAAGGCGAGGACCTCGCGCAGGATGAACACCGCCCGCTGCCGTGGCGGCAGATACTGCAGGCTGGCGATCAGCGCCAGCCGCAGCCCCTCACGAGAGGCGACGATGGTCGCCGGGTCCCGCGACTCCGGCGCCACCGGCGCGTCCGGGAACGGCTGCAGCCATGCCACATCGGACCCGGCGGGTCCGGGCGGGACCTCCGGGTCACCCGCCGGACCGCCCAGACCGGACGGCAACGCCCGCCGACCACGGTTCTTCAAGGCGGTCAGGCAGGCGTTGGTCGCGATCCGGTACAGCCAGACCCGCAGTGACGACCGTCCCTCGAACGCGCCGTAGGAGCGCCACGCCCGCAGATAGGTCTCCTGGACGAGGTCCTCGGCCTCGTCCGCCGACCCGAGCAGCCGGTAGCAATGCGCCAGCAGCTCGCGCCTGAACGGCTCGGCACGCTGGGCGAACTCACCGGCCTCGGGCACCGCGCCCTCCTTGTCGATCGTCAAAGTCCGAGCCTTGGACGTACCCAGTCCGCCATGCGGCGGATCGCGTCGTCCGCCTCCGGCGCCCGTCCGGCGGCCATCTGGAAGGTGTGCTGCATGCCGGGGAAGACGTCGAGCCGGACGTCGACTCCGGCCTTGCGGGCGTGCTCGTCCAGGCGCCGCGCGTCGTCCAGCAGTACCTCGTCCCCGGCGGTCTGGATGTAGATCGGCCCGAGCCCGGACAGATCGGCGTACAGCGGGTTGGCCATCGGATCGCGAGGATCGCCGCCTTCGCCGAGGAAGGCGCCCGCCAGCTCGCGCACGCCGTCCCTGGTGAAGAAGGCGTCCTTCTGCCGGTTGGTCTCGTACGACTCGCCGACGGCCTCCATGTCCACCCAGGGCGAGAACGGCAGCGCGGCGGCCGGAAGCGGCAACCCCTGCTCCCGGGCCCGCAACTGCGTGGTGATCGAAAGCCCGCCACCGCAGGAATCCCCGGCGAACGCGACCCGCTCGGCGCTGATCCCCTCGCCTAGCAGCCACCGGTAGACGGCGGTGGCGTCATCGACCTGCGCCGGATGGACGTGCCCCGGCGCGAGGCGGTAATCGAAGATCAATGCCCGCGCCCCGGTCGCCTTGGCGAGATGGCCGAACATCTTGCGGTGCGAGTACTTCGACCCGCCCACGAACCCGCCGCCATGAATGCACAGCAGCACGTGCTGCTCGCTGCTCCGCTTCGGCACCGCCCACATCGCGGGCACACCGCCCGCGTCGGTCTCGATGTAGTCGACCTGGCGCGGCTCGGCCGTCAGACCGCCCCACGCGTCGTCGGCGACCTCGGCGTCCTGCGGTCCTGCCAGGCGCAGCGCCGCCCAGTGCCTCTTGACTGCTTCAGACTGCTCACTCGGCATGATCACGTCCCCTTTCCCTCGCCAATGCAGACCACCGACGTCCGAAAAGGAATCGTCGCTCGGTCAGAGACCGAGGAGGCGACGTGGATGCCAGGAAGGTGCGGCTGCTGCGGCTCAGAGCTTTCGACCATGCGCGGGCCCGAGATCGGTTTGAATGATCGGCATGCAGATGATCAAAAGGCCGTGGGGCGTGGCCGCGTATGGCGCGTCAAGTGTGAAGGCGATGCCCGACCTGGTGCGGGCCAGGTTCAAGGTGATCCGGGTCGAGCAGACGCCCTCGCAGGCGTTCGCCGCGGCCAGCGACGCCGTGCAAGCGGTGCGGCAGACGTTGCGGCGGCACGGGATATCGGACGCCGCCGTCCAGCATTCGCGGCTCGGCCTGAAGAGTTCGTGGAGCTACGGCGGATCGGAGCGCAAGTTCCTCGGGTACGAGTGCCAGGCCTCATTCGCCGTCGAGTCTGGAAATCTGGACGACGTCCAATCCCTGCTGGTCGATCTGGTCGCCGCGGGCGCCAACGAGATCGAGGGCGTCGACTTCGACGTCTCCGGCAAGGGCGAACTGCGAGCCGAGGCCCGCCGCCAGGCGGTCGGCGCGGCCCGGCGCAAAGCCGAACTGTACGCCGAGGCCGCCGGCGTGCGACTCGGCGCCCTTGTGCACATCGATGACGTCGACCCCGAGCAGGTCGGATTCGAGCGGTATCGCGGGCACGGCTCGGGCGGCGCGGCCTCGGCCCAGGACCTGGCACCCGGACACGTTGTGGTGTCCGCCGCGGTAACCCTGGGCTTCTCCATCACCCACGACTGACAAGCGCCGAACCCAGAGACCCCCTATCTGGATAGCCTCAGCGGCGTGCCTTCTGATGAACTCCCGGCCCCTCCTGCATTCGAAGCGGTCATCTCCTGGGCTGGTGCCGGACGAGTAGTACGTGCCGCCGAATCCGACGTGGCGACCTGGCGGCTTCCCAAACCACAAAAGGCGGCCCTGGTCTCCTGCGGCATACCGCTGATCGCCGACCTGGTGGACGCGGTCTCGTTCAACGCGGAGCCGACGACCTACAGGTTGGCACGCGTCGGCGACGAGTCATCCGACCTGGGCTGGGAGTACGCCGCCGTGCCGGAGAGCGGCAAGGTGCTACAAGCAGTCTCGTCGGACGGCAGCACAAAATTCGTCAACTCAACAATCAACCACTGGCTGCGCTCGCTACACCTGGTCGGCAGCCACCTGGCCGCCTCCACCGCCCTCAGCCACTGGGACGAAGACGACCAGGCCGAAGAGGAAGCATTGGCGGAACTCGCCGACCTCCTAGACCAGATCAGAAAGCTCGACCCACCCGCCTTCGCCGACGGCAACCACCAAACCCACTTCTGGCCCGCCACGCTAGACCGATGGCTCTACTAATCGACCCAGACCCCTCCTTCTCCCGCATGTACTCGGTGAACTGGCCGAGCCCGGGATCTGCAGGTGACCAAAGTAGGTAAACCCGATCCGGCCGCATTGGTGTGCGTGGGCGCTACGTACACCCGTGGTACTGCGGTCGTCGGACTCTCGAACCCAGGACTAAGGCCGACGATGCGGAAGGTGTGTTCAGGGGGTGGCTGGTTTGCGGGCGGTGAGCAGGCGGGTCGGGACCCACGGGCTGCCCCACCACGCGCGCCAGCCGAGGCCGCGCACGCGGATGTCCTGGGCGTTCAGCCGCGCCAGCACCGCGGCGTACTCGCGAGGGGTCCGCGCCAGGTCGGCGATCAGCAGGCGGCCGCCCGGCCGCAGCACCCGGTACGCCTCGGCGATCGCTTGGGCACGGGCGTCCGCGCCGAAGATGGTGTGCACCGTCAGGCTGGACACGACCAGGTCGAAGCTTGCCTCAGCGTACGGAAGTCTGCGCAGGTCACCCCCTTGCACGTGGACGCGGTCGGCGACGCCTTCGGCGCGGGCGTTGCGCAGGGTCGCCGCCGGGGTGTTGCCGGACTGGTCCCGTCCGCGCCACAGGTCCACGCCGACCGCCCGGCCCTGCGGGAGGCGCCGGGCGGCGGCCAACAGGACGGCGCCGCGTCCGCAGCCGAGGTCGAGCAGCCGTTCGTCGCCACGCAGGTCCAGCTCGTCCAGAACGTCCCGCCAGACCAGGAACTTGCCACGCAGCGTGGCGTGCAGGCTCAAGGCCAGGCATCCCGCCAGCAGGGTGCCGGAGACCAGTGCGGGTAGCGCGGCGGCCAGACCGGCGGTGACCGCCATCACCAGCCCGGTCACCCAGAACCCCAGTACGACCAGGCCCACGAAGCCGAACCCGTAGGGCGCATCCATCCCGTACCGCGCGCCAGGCATCCCGCCACTCTGCCACGAACCGGCCGCTCGGTGGCCGGCTACGACGCACTGGTCCACCGTGCCTGGGCCTGGCGCTCGCGCTGGTCGCCGACGACGTTGAGCTCGCGGTTTTGGAGGACGTGGATGGCCTTGGCCAGGTGACCGGCCTGGTGCGGGCAGCAACGTAGCTTGGTCAGGATCTTCCTGCTCTTGAGCTGCGCGTTCGCGCGCTCGCCGGGGGCCGCGGAGCTTGGCGCGGGAGCGGTTAGCGTCCTTGAGCGGCTCGGGGCTTGTCCTTGCCCTTGTAGGGCGTGCGGGCAAGGGCCGACGTAGCCCTTGTCGCCAGCACCAGGAACCCGGCTGCGGCCAGTTAGCGGATCAGGACGGCCGAGCGGAACCCGGCCGCGTCTGCGGCCTCGACGTGATCTCGGCTCGCCGGCCCGAGGCGCTTGGGGAGAGCGGCGCGGGTCACCGGGTTCGGTGCCGGAGCAGGAGCATGGCGGCGTCGTCGGTGAGCGGTGCGCCGACGAAGCGGGTCAGATCGGCCTGCAGTTCATCGAGCGCCGCTTCGGGATCGGCGGCGTCGAGGATTTCTGTACGTTCGGTCAACGGGTAGAACGCGCCCTTCTTGTTGCGAGCCTCGGTGACCCCGTCGGTGTAGAACAGGATTTGATCACCGGGCGCGAACGTCCGGCAGTGCGCCGGGTCGGGGTCGGCGGTGAAATTGCCCAGGCCCAGGGGCGGCGCGGGCGCCGACGCGTCCAGCGTCTCGGAGGTCTTGCCCGAGCGGATCAGCAGCGGCGGCGGGTGACCGCGGTTCAGCAGCGTGATCGCGTCCCCCTGGAGCTCGGCGAGGACCGCGGTGACGAACTGTTCGCTGGTGAGGTGACGCGCCAGGGCCTTTTCGATCCGCGCGGTGACGCTGGGCAGGTCGGGCTCGTCGTAGGCGGCTTCCCGGAAGGCGCCCAGGACGACCGCTGCCGTCTCAACGGCTTCCAGTCCCTTGCCTTGCACATCACCGACGATGACGCGGACGCCATTCGGTGTCATCACCACTTCGTACAGGTCGCCGCCGATCGTCGCCTGGGCCGCCGCCGATACATAGCGAACGGTCGCGCGGATCGGGCCCACACGCCGAGGTACGGGCCGCAGCAGGACGCGCTGGGCGACCTGAGCGACGGTGCGAACATCGGCCAGCTCGCGTTCATGGCGCACCCGATAGACGGTGGCCAGCATGCTGGCGGCGACGACCCCGACGATCGAAACGAAGGTGAGGTTGCTGTTGCGGGTGCCGAGCAGATTGTCGTATTGAGCCAGGACGGCGTAGAGCACAAGGGCGAGCCCGCCCACGGCGGCCGTTCGGCGGACGCGGGCGGAGAGACTCGCGAAGGCGGGCCCCAAGGACAACAGCGGCAGATAGCCAACGCTGGGTCCCGCCAGCACGTCACCGACCGCGACCACCGTCATCATGGCGAAGGGGAGGGCGTCGAGAAATGCCCTTTCGCCGCGATCCGTCCGTGGCCCCACCCATCTGTCCCCTGATTGCAACCGCCTTGATCGTTCACAGCCTAGCGTCACCCTCGCTGATCACGTGAAACGCACGGCGAACCCGTCCCGCCATCGTCGGCTGGAAGACCTGCCAAAACGTGCCGCTCCTGTACATCCTGAGCGTGCAACGTCACCTGCACATCGTCGCCTGCGCCGCTTTTGCTGAGCCTCCCCACCCGACAATGCAACGATCGAGTGAACCGGCCTTTCGGTAACTTTAATAAGAGAAGGCCGAAAAGGCGTCGCAGCCTGGCGAAAGATCTAGTGCGACGTGAGGCAGGCATTGGCTCACGACGGAGACGGCTGTGATCTGCAAAGTGCGGTCCCCGGTATGCAGAAATCCGCAGACCGTCGCTGTGCGGCCGGTTAGGGTCGGGCAGCGAACCGCGCGGAAGGGGATTTTGTGGCGCGTTTAACGAGGGCCGAGAAGGACCGAAACAAGATGGTGGCCTGGTGGAGCTTTATCATCCTGCTGGGTGTGTTCGCGTGGCAGTCGGGCCGTCCGGAAGTAGGGCTCCTGCCGATCCTTGGCTGGTCCTATTATCAACTGTTCTCGGCACCCAAGCTCTGCGGCGTGGAAACCACCAGGGGCCACCCTTGTAAGAACCGCGCATACGGCAGGCTGATGGCATGTAAGAACGAACCCTCGCATGACATCTACAAAAGAGACGCCTTCCTGCGGCTGCTCGGCGTCCACCGGGGAGGACGGCCGATTACCGCGCCCGCATCGCACGAGCGGACTCCACGCGCCTCCACGGAGTCGCACACGAACGCTTCGCCTCCGGCGACGGTAGAGGCGAGACAACAAGCCCTCGCGATGCTGACGATCGCCCTCACGCTCATCGGAACGGCGGCCACCGTCGTCCAGACCGTACTGACGGCATGAACCGGCGGTGCGCCCGGCGACCTGGCGAACTCCATGAGCCGAACCCGCGCGGTGGCAGTGGCCCGGCCGTGAAGGCCGCGGCGTGCCGTTCGGGCGGCGTTGAACGGCACGCCGCGGGGCTGGGCGTGCGTCAGGTGGCGATGTCGCGGCGTCGGAACCCGGCTAGCCCGACCGCGATCAGGGCGGCGGCGATGGCCAGAAGGATCACGATGGGCAACGCGCTGACCTCGGCGCCCGGGAGTTGCGGGACGTGGCCGAAGGGGGAGAGGTCGGCCATCCAGTCCGGCCATTGGAACAGCCCGCCGAGCATGCCGACCACCAGGGCGTACACCAGCACCGCCCACGCGAGTGCTATGGCCCGTGGCAGCAGCCCGTACAGCGCGATCGCCAGCGCCGCGGTGATCCACATCGCCGGGACGTAGGCCAGCGCAGCGCCGAGCAGCCGCGGGATCATTCCCGGGTCGTCCAGCGCGGTGGCCGCGGCGACCCCCAGGCCCAGGGCGCTGAGCAGCAGAAGGAAGGCCCCGCCGAGCAGCGCGACGGTCAGGTGGGCGGTGGCCCACCGGGTCCGGGACACGCCGGTGGCAAGGACCGGTTCCGCGCGTCCGGCGGCCTCTTCGCTCTGTGCGCGCTGGGCGGCCAGGATCGCGTAGACCGACACGAACATGGCGAGGACGGAGACGATGATCGTCAGCCATGAGTCGACGATGCTTCCGCCCGGAACGTCCTGGATCCAGTCGCGGACCGTCCCGCTGTCGGCGGCCATGTCCTCCACGCTGCTCACCAGCGACCCGTACATCAGGCCGGTGATCAGCATCGCCAGGCTCCACCAGAGCAGGGCGGCGCGCTGCAGCCGCAGCGCGAGCCCGAGGGGTGTGGACAGCAGCGGTGACGCGGTCGCCGGTCCGGGACGCGGCCGTACCAGCCCGGCGCCCAGGTCGCGCCGGGCGGCCAGGCGGTAGGCGACGGCGATCAGCGTCGCGGTGACCGCGATCGCGATGCCGAGCGGCCACCAGCGTTCGTCGACGTACGCGCGGGTGGCCTGCGCCCAGCCGATCGGGGACAGCCAGGACAGGGCGCCGTTGCTCATGTCGCCGGCCGCCCGCAGGGCGTAGGCGGTGCCCAGCAGTGCTCCGGCGATTCCGGCCGCGCCCCGGGCATGCTCGGTCACCTGGGCGGTGACGGCGGCGACGCCGGTGAACACCAGCCCGGCCGCGGTGACCGACGCGGCGAAGGCGATCGAGCCGGCCCAGGTGATGGACTCCACGCCGCTGGAACCGAGGCCGAGGGCCAGCAGCGCGCCGAGCAGGAGGTTGGCTCCGGCGACCACGATCAGGGTGGCGGTGAGCGGGGCGCGTCGCCCGACCACGCTGGCGCGGACCAGCTCGGCGCATCCGGTCTCCTCCTCGGCGCGGGTGTGCCGGGTGACCAGCAGGACGCTCATCAGGGCCGCGAAGATCGCGACGTAGAGGAGCATCTCGTTCGAGATCATCGCGCCGTAGGTGTAGCCGTCCAGGCCGTGGCCGGGGCCGGCGAGGGCGGCGCCGGTGGGGGAGTCCATGAGCTCCGCGCGGGCCTGCCGCTCCTTCGCCGAGGGGTAGGTGGTGGTGAAGCTCGACACCGAGGAGACCGTGCTGAGCACCAGGGCGGCGATCCACACGGGAAGGCGGACTCTGTCACGGCGCAGCGTGAACCGGACGAGCGTCGCGGTTCCGCGCAGGGAGCCGCCGCGGTGATGCCTTGGCGGCGCCGCGGCCACGGTCGCGGCGGCCATCACGCGTCATCCTGTTCGCGCCGCGCGTCCGGCGCGGTCGGCGGGCCGGGCCGGGCCGCGTGCGCGGCCGGGGCGGGATCGTCTTGGTAGTGGCGCAGGAACAGTTCCTCAAGCGTGGGCGGTCGGCTGGTCAGGGACCGGACGCCGGTCCTGGTCAGCAGCTTGAGCGCCTCGTCCAGGCGCTCGGTGTCGACTTCGAAGTCGATCCGGTTGCCGTCGATCTTCGGGTCGTGCACGCCGGGCAGCCGTGTGATGCCGTCCGGAGGGCCGGCCAGCTCGGCGTGGATGGACGTGCGGGTCAGGTGGCGCAGGTCATCGAGCGTGCCCGTCTCGACGCTGCGGCCGTTGCGGATGATGGTGACGCGGTGGCACAGCGCTTCGACCTCGCTGAGGATGTGGCTCGACAGGAGCACCGTCCGGCCGTCGCCTGCCCGTTCCAGGACGCAGTCGCGGAAGACCTCCTCCATCAGCGGGTCCAGCCCGGAGGTGGGTTCGTCGAGGATCAGCAGCTCGACGTCGGAGGCCAGCGCGGCGACGAGCGCCACCTTTTGCCGGTTGCCCTTGGAGTAGGCGCGTCCCTTCTTCTTGGGATCGAGTTCGAAGCGTTCGAGCAGGTCGGCGAGGCGGGTCTTGTCCAGTCCGCCGCGCAGCCGGCCGAGCAGGGCGATCGCCTCACCGCCGGACAGGTTCGGCCAGAGGGTGACGTCGCCGGGGACGTAGGCGAGCCGCCGGTGAAGTGCCGTGGCGTCCGCCCAGGGGTCGCCGTCCAGGAGACGGACCGTTCCGGCGTCGGCGTGCAGCAGGCCGAGCAGGACGCGGATCGTGGTCGATTTCCCGGAGCCGTTGGGGCCGAGGAAGCCGTGGATCTCGCCGGTGGCGACGTTGAGGTCGAGGCCGTCCAGGGCATGGGTACGACCGAACGATTTGTGCAGGCCGGTAATGGATATGGGGTCGCTCATCGGGACTCCTTCTGCGTCAGTATTCGACAGCGAAACGGAGTTGCCGGTACACACGGGAAATCCACCGGAGTGCAGGCGCGAATCATCGCCGACCACGCATTCCGGAGGCGTGATCGAACGGAATTGCGGCAGCTACCGGCGGTGGTGTCCGGCTCCCGGGCGGGGCGGGTCGGAGTCGGCTTTGCGGGCCGCGGCGTGGGCGGACGACAGCCGCCCCATCGGACCTGGCGTGGAAGGTGCGAGCAGCTCTAGAACGGCAGGTCGTCCGGCTACGTGGACGACGCACGCGGCCGGTCGATCCGAACCGGCACCCTGCGATGTGCTCACAACCCTAAGCTACACATCGTCCAAGGCCTTTTAAAGGCGAGAAACTGCAAGGTCGCACTGAATCAGAGAAGAGAGACCAACAGGAAGAGGCCGAGAAGCAGCGCCACCCACAAGACCATGACGTCGGTGGGCCACGGGACCCCGAGCCACCCTCGCGCCTGCAGGGGCCGGAAGGCGATGGCGGAGGCGCGTTCGGCCCTGCGCTGTAGGGGCTTGGCGATCTGGTCCCGCGCGCGCGTCGCTCCCCGGAGTCCCGTGCGCCAGAAGCGGGGCAGGTAGCGGCGGTAGAGCACGTCGGCGTCCAGGTTCACCGAGGGCAGCTCGGGCGGGTAGAGACCGGTCCGCATCAGCACGGTGAACGCCATCGAGGCGAGCAGCAGCAGCTGCACCTGGTTGACCACGTGCGGAACCGTGTAGGCCGAGTAGTCCATCTCGTAGGGCAGCAGGCCGTACAGCAGGTTCGGCGCCACTCCGATGGTGATGGAGCAGGCCGCGGCCAGACCCATCGCGAGGCGCATGTTCAGCGGCGCTTCGGCGACCCGGTGCCCCCGGTCATGGGCGAAGAAGGCGAAGAAGGGGATCTTGATTCCGGCGTGGTGGAACACCCCGGCCGAGGCGAACAGGAGCAGCAGCCAGACGGCGGTGCGGTGCTCCTCCGCGACCGCCTCCATGATGATCGATTTGGTGGCGAATCCGGAGAAGAGCGGGAAGGCGGAGATGGACGCGGCTCCGACGACGCAAAGGATCATGGTCTGCGGCATTGACTTGTAGAGCCCGCCCAGTTCTGATCCTTTGGTCGTCCCGGTGCGCAGCAGGACCGCGCCCATGCTCATGAACAGCAGGCCCTTGAACAGGATGTCGGCGAACGCGTGCGCCGCCGCGCCGTTGACCCCGAGCGCGCCGCCGACCCCGACCGCGGCGACCATGAAACCGAGCTGGTTGATCATGCTGTAGGCCAGCACCCGGCGCAGGTCGTTCTCGATCACGGCGTAGAAGATCGGGAAGCAGGCCATCGCCACGCCCACCCACACCAGCGCCCCGGTTCCGGGGAAGCCGCGGGCCAGCACGTAGACGGCGAACTTGGTGGTGAACGCCGACAGCGCCACGGTGCCGACGATGGTGGCCTCCGGGTAGGTGTCCTGCAGCCAGGCGTGCAGGACGGGGAAGGCGCACTTGATCCCGACGGCGAGCAGGATCAGCACGCCGCCGGCTCCGGTCACCCCGATGAAGCCGAACTCCAGACCGGCCCCGGACTGCACGTGCAGGACGATGCCGCCCAGCATCAGCAGGCCCGAGGCGACCTGCGCGACGAGATAGCGCATCCCCGCGCGGTAGGCCCGCTCGGTGCGCCGCGCCCAGATCAGGAACACCGAGGACAGGCCGGCCAGCTCCCAGAAGACGAAGAGCGTGAGCAGGTCGCCGGCGAGCGCCCCGCCGACAGCGGACGAGGCGTAGATGGGGATCACGGTCTGCTGCATCCGGTCCCGCACGTTCAGGGCGTAGATCATCGAGATGAAGGCCGCCACGAGGAAGGCCGTCGCGAAGACTCGCGCGAGGGCGTCCACCCGCAACGGCTCCAGCTCAAGGCCGAGCATCTCGAAACCGCCGTGGACGCCCTCGGGCAGAGTCCACAGGGTCACCAGCGCAACGAGCGGAAGCAGCATCATCCAAGCCGCGCGCACCCGGCCGTTCAGCAGCGGGATGGGCAGCGCGCCGACGATGAGCAGCAGCGCCGGGTTAATCGTCATCGTCGGTCCGCTCTGGCCGCTCGTAGAAGTCCTCGCGGCGCATCAGCACCCGGCGCAGTTGCTTGGCCACTAGCACCAGAGTCACGCTGCCGAGGAAGCCGAAGGCGGCGTAGAAGCCGAAGAGATTCTCGACATCGAAGAACGGGTGCTTGGTGTAGAGCAGATCGACGAGGAACACCAAGGCGCACAGGCCGTAGAGGCCATGGACGAGACGGTCGACGTTGCGGGGCTCGTCCAGCCAACGATGATCGTCTTTCACGGCGACTCCAAGACCTCGTTGAGGGGGGCGATGACCGCATCGACTCCGGCGAACAGGGCCACGCAGGCCACGGCGGTCAGGACCAGCGGGAGCACCAGGGTCCACGGCGCCTCACCAGAGCCGCCCGGCCCTGCGGGCGGCTCGGCGGGCGGTCGGAAGAACGCCCGCACCGGGATCGGCATCAGGTAGGCCAGCGACAGCAGGGACCCCACCAGCAGGACGCCGAACATCACGGTCTGCCCCGCGTCGGCCGCTCCCAGAAGGAGCAGCCATTTGCTCCAGACACCGCCCAGCGGGGGCAACCCGACGATGGAGACCGCGGCGACCAGGAAGGCCCCGAACGTCCAGGGCATGGCGCGGCCGAGCCCGTCGAGCTCGCTGACCCGTGTCCGGTTCGTCGCGGTGTAGACGGCACCGGCGCAGAAGAACAGAGTGATCTTGGCGGCGGCGTGGTTGACGATGTGCAGCGCGCCGCCCGTGGCGGCGAGGTCGTTGGCCAGCGTGGCGGCGAGCACGATGTAGGCCAGCTGGCTCACCGTCGAGTAGGCCAGCCGCTCCTTGAGATCGTCGCGCGTGACCGCGATCAGGCCCGCCCCCAGCAGCGTGACCGCCGCGACCCACATCATCGGCTCCGCCGCTCCGGTGACGTCGAGGGTGTCCAGGCCGAAGACGTAGATCGAGACCTTGAGCACCGTGAACACGCCAGCCTTGACCACCGCCACCGCGTGCAGCAGGGCCGACACCGGCGTGGGCGCCACCATGGCTCCCGGCAGCCAGCGGTGGAAGGGGAACAGCGCTGCCTTCCCGATACCGAACAGGTAGAGCGCGTACAGCACCGTCAGGGTGGCGGCGCCCGTCTTGCCCTCCAGAATCCCACCGGGCACGAAATCGGTGGTCCCGGCCAGGATCGCCGTCCACACGAGAGCCGGAAGCAGCAGGCCGATCGAGGTCGTCAGCAACAGCACCAGATAGACGCGTCCGCCGCGTTTGGCCTGTTCGTTGCCCGAGTGGATGACCAGCGGCCACGTCGACAGCGTCAGGACCTCGTAGCCGATGAACAACGTGGCCAGGTTGCCGGCGAACGCGATCCACAACGCCGCCGCGATGGACAGGGCGAAGAAGAAGTAGAAGCGGGTCTGGCGGCGCTGCAGGTTTCCGCGCATGTAGCCGATGGCGTACAGGGTCGTCACCGGCCACAGCAGCGCGGCGACGGTCGCGAACAGCAGCCCGAGCGGTTCCAGTGTGAACACCAGCGAGATGCCCGGCAGCCAGTCCCACAGCCGGAAACGCAGCCCGTCGTCCACCGCGGGCCACAGCGAGAGAACCATCGCCGCCACCACCACGCCGGCCACCAGCGAGGCCGCCTCACGCAGGTTGGAATGGCGCCGGAGGGCAAGTACCGCCAGACCGCCCAACAGCGGCACCGCCACAGCGGCCGGCAGGGCGACCGCGGCGTCGGGCGACAGCCAGCCGGCGGACTGGACGCTCATTCCGCGACTCCCAGCAGGGCGGCCGCAGCGTCTTCGGCCAGGCTCATCGGCCAGCCCGGCGCCAGACCGAACACCAGTGACAGCAGGACGAGCGACCAGGTCGCGGCGGCCATGGACAGCGGTGGTCTCGCCGCCGTCACGGGCTCCGGCTCGGCGGGACGGCGAAACCAGCCGATCTCGATGACCCGCCCCACATAGACCAGGGACAGCAGGGAACTGATCAGCAGCACCGCCAGGACCGCCCAGCGCCCTTCCTCGATGAGCGCCTCCGCGAGCACCCATTTGCTGACGAACCCGGCCGTCGGCGGCACCCCGACCAGTCCGAGCCCGGCCAGGACGATCGCGGCGAACGTCCACGGCATGCTCCGGCTGAGCCCCGCCATCGCCGGCAGCCGCGCCGAACCGAGCCGCAGCACCACGATCCCCGCCGCGGCGAACAGCGCGCCCTTGATCAACGCGTGGTTGATGATGTGCAGGTAGGCGGCGGTCAGGCCATCGGCGGTCGCGAGACTGAACCCGGCGACGATGTACCCGACCTGGGCGATGCTCGACCAGGCCAGCAGGTACTTGAAGTCGGTCTGGAAGCAGGCGACTGCGGAGGCGACCAGCATGGCCAGGCAGGCCAGCAGGAGCCCGATCTCGGTAATCGGCATCCTGCCGAAGACCAGCGCCGCCCCGAAGACGCCGAACGCGAAGCGCAGCAACGCATAGATCGCCACCTTGGTGTTGGTGGCCGACAGGAACATGGAGACCGCCGACGGCGCCTCCGCGTAGGCGTCCGGCAGCCAGGCGTGTAGGGGGAACAGGGCCATCTTGATGGCCAGCCCCACGAACACGAAGATGACCGCCGCGGCCAGAGCGCGGTTGCCGTAGATGTCGGGGAGCCGCTGCGCCAGATCGGCCATGTTGAGCGTCCCGGTCACGGCGTAGGCCAGCCCGATCCCGATCAGCACGAACGTGGCGCCGATGGTTCCGACGATCAGGTACTGCAACGCGGCCAGAAGCGCCCGCTTGCGCCGTCCCATGGCGACCAGCGCGTACGAGGACAGCGAGGTGATCTCCAGGAAGACGAAAGCGTTGAAGGCGTCGCCGGTGGCCGTGATCCCGAGCAGACCCGTCAGGTTCAGGCAGAGGCAGGCGTAGAACAGCGGAACCTTCGGCGCCTCGATCTCAGCCGCGATGCTCCGCCGGCTGTAGACGGCCGCGGCCAGCCCGATGGCCGACACCAGGATCAGCACCGGAACGTTGGCCTTGTCGATCACGTACTCGATGCCCGCCGGCGGCCGCCATCCGCCCATGGCGTAGCGGAACACCTCGCCCCGGGCGACGTGCCAGGCCATCACCGAGGCGCAGGCCAGCGATGCCGCCGAGGCGATCAGGAACAGCAGCCAGGCGACCGTCCGGGAACGCAGGAGCGCGCACAGCGGAGCGCACAGCAACGGGATCACGACCTGCAGCGCGGGCAACTGGGCCGTCACGACGAATCCCCGTCGAGCGGAGCTCGTCCATTGGATGGCGGTGGGTGGCCGGAGGACGGTCCGTCGTCGGCCTTGTCCCGCTCGATGACCTCGTTCTCCTCGAGCGTGCCGTAGGCCTCATAGATCCGCACCGCGAGCGCGAGCCCCAGCGATGTGGTGGCGACACCGACGACGATCGCTGTGAGGATCAGTACATGCGGCAATGGATGGGAGTAGGTTTCGACGCCCTTTTCGATGATCGGTGCCCGTCCTCCCTTGACCTTCCCGAGGGAGATGTAGAACATGAACACGCCGATCTGGAAAAGGTTCAGGCCGATCAGCTTCTTCACCAGGTTGCCGTGGCTGATGACCGTGTACAGGCCGATCACCATCATGGTGAAGGAGAGCCAGTAGATATAGTGGCCGCCGATCACCGACGCGCTCCACGATTGGCGAAACTGTAGAACACCGCAATCAGCACGGCGGCCACCGTGATTCCCACCCCGGTCTCGATGACCAGAATGCCGAGATGCTGACCTTCCTTGGGATGGTCGGGCACGAGAGTGCCGTAGTCGAGGAACGAGCCGCCCAAGGCCATGTTCACGATACCGAGACCGGCGTAGAGCAGTACGCCCGCCGGCAGGAGGGCCAGCATCACCGGCCACGGCAAGACACGTTCGACACTTCTGATGCCGAAAACCAGCCCGTAGAGGACGAAGCCGGCCGCGAAGATCACACCTGCCTGGAATCCTCCGCCCGGACCATAATCGCCGTGGAAGAGGACATAGCACGCGAAAATAAGTATGAAGGGTATCAATATCTTGCTGGCGACACGAAGGACTCGGTACTCGCTCATCACGTTCGCTCGCGCTTCGTCGCGCTCTTCATGCCCGTCGCGGTCGGTGCGCCGCCGTGTCCGCATCAGCAGAAGCGGCACGGTGACTCCCGCCGTGAAAATCACGACCAATTCGCCTAGAGTGTCATAGCCGCGATAGCTGGCCAGAACTGCTGCGACGGTGTTCGGAATACCGACGTCCTTCTGTGAATCCTGAAGATAGGTCTCGGTCACCGGATGGGTCTGTACGGGCGTGTCCGGTTCGGCGAAGGACGGCAGGTCCTGGCTCGCGTAGACCAAGGTGGCGCCCAGCAGCAGGGCCACCGCCGCGCCCGACCAGAGTTTGCGGCGAGGCGTGACCGCCTCACGTGAACGGGTCAGCGCCAGCGCCACGAGGAACAGGACCGTGCTGATCCCCGTCCCCACGGCCGCTTCGGTGATGGCCACGTCCAGCGCGTCCAGGGATACGAACAGGCTCGCCGACAGCAGTCCGGCCAGCGCGGTCAGCATGGTCGCCTCGTAGAGCGCGCGCAGCCGCGTGACGGCGATCGCGGTGGCCACGAGCAGGGCGAACAACGAGACGTTCATCAGCACCAGCAGCGACATCAGCGACGGCTCTCGCCTTCGGCAGGGAGCCGCTCGCCGTCCCGGCGCGCCGCCTGTGCGAGCGCATGCGCGGCGGTCGGACCCGTCAGCATCATGAACAACAAGATCAACACCAGTCTGACCGCGCTCTGCCAGCTCTCCACCTGCAGGAGCAGACCCAGGATCAGCAGGCTCGCTCCGGCGGTGTCGGTGAGGCTGCCGGCGTGCGTGCGCGTGTAGAAGTCCGGGAACCGCAATAGGCCGACGCCCCCCGAGACCACGAGCGCGCAACCGGCCAGCAGCAGCGCGCCGCTCGCGGCATCGATGAGCAGGGAGACGTTCACCGCGCCTTCCCCACGCCGGTCTCGGGCAGCAATTCCTCAAGGTGGGTCAGGCGCAGCACGGCGATCGTGGTCACGAAATTGACCAGTGCGTAGAGCAATGCGATCTCGAATATGTACGATCGGCCTGAAATCGTTCCGACCACCGCGATGAAGAGAACGGTCTTCGTTCCGAATACATTGATCGCCAATATCCTGTTGTAAAGCCTGGGTCCCAGGAATGCTCGGGCCAGGGCCAGGGCCATGGCGACGAGAAGCGCGACGACGGCGGCGACGAGCATCAGCGCGCCTCCAGCCTTGTGACACGGTCCAGCATCGCGCCGCCCTCTAGTTCGGTGATGCCCTCCTGGTGAATGCTGTGAACCTCGATATCCTCCTCCCGAAAAGAAACCGAGAGCGTTCCCGGCGTCAATGTGATCGAGTTCGCGTAAACGACCTTCGACAAGTCCGGCAGGCCGGTGGTCGGTATCGTGGCGACGACGGGACGGGGCCGCCTCCGCGGCGACCACACCAGTCGCACAACCGTCAGCGCCGAAAGAAGGATCTGCCCGCCCAGCCACAGCAGATAGCGCGGCAGGCGCGGCAGAAGCCGCAGTGGGAGACTCTCCTCATCGATGACCGCCATTCGCAGTACCACCCAGATCACCAGAACCACGGAGAATGCGCCAAGTATCAGCAGCAGCGGCGTATAGTGCCCGGATATCATCAGCCAGAAGGCCGCGAGCAACGGCATCAGTTTCAGCGCCGTGGCGCGACGCCTCGAATCTCGCACATTCCTTGTGGACATCCTTCTCCCGTACCGATCTTCCACCTGGACTGCGGACGATCTTCGAGCGTGGCGAGGGGGCCTGCCGTTGTATGACTCCGCCGATCATGCGCCGTTCGGGGCGCGATCTGTTTCACCGACGCGCATGGTCCGCGGGACCGGCGCAAGGAACGAGGTGACGAGTGCGGCGTTCGCCCAGATGATTCGCTCATCTGGTACACCGAGGCGGGGGAGCCTGGCCGGTCTCGGCGATGCGGGGCCACCGGCTGCCCGCGGCCGAGCCGTGAAAGCGGTGAGTGGGAAGGTCATAGACGCACTCCGAGAGACGTTCGGTCAGGACTCGCCGACCAGACTTCCCGGCACACCAGTTCACGACCCTAACGGGATTCGCGCCAGATGACCACACAGGCTCTCTGGTGATCATCACGTCATCTCCGCGCCGACCTGCTCGTGTGCCGAACCTGGAGCGACACGGCAGCCCACCTGCTCGGGTGGTGCCAGCGTGATCGCGTGATGACGCCGAAGGTGGCGACGGACGATCGTCGCCCGGCGGCCCCGGGGTGCTTGGCCTTTCTCGTTAGGCAATCGGTGGAGTTCCCGTTAAGGTCGTGAGTCGGTGTGCCGGGAAGTCTGGTCGGCGATTCTGTCCGATCGTCCCCCGGGAATGTGCCGATGACTGCACTGCTCACCGTCTTCGCGGCCCTGCTGCTGTTGGCCGTCCTAGTGTCCAGCCTGGCCAACCGCACGGTCCTGTCCACCGCGGCGCTATTCCTGGTCGGCGGCTTCCTGCTCGGTGACGGTGTCACCGGGGTGGTGGAGGTCCAGCCGGGCGACTCGCTGGTCTACGGGTTGGCCGAACTCGCGCTTTTCGCCGTGCTGTTCACCGATGGGATGCACGCCGGGTGGCAGGATCTGCGCAGCGCCTGGCGCCTGCCGGGACGCGCCCTGGGCTGGGGATTGCCGCTGACCTTGCTTGTGACCACCGGTCTGGCGCACTACGTGGTGGGCTTGGGCTGGGTGGAGTCGCTGCTGATCGCCGCGGTGCTCACCCCCACTGACCCGGTGTTCGCGGCCGCGCTGGTCGGCAACGAGCGCGTGCCGCCGCGTCTGCGGCATCTGCTGAACGTCGAGTCCGGCGTCAACGACGGGATGATCCTGCCGTTCGTGGTGCTGTTCCTGGCCATCGCCCAGGGGTCGGACGACCTGCATCTGGGCGAGCTCGGCTCCGAGCTCGCTCTCGGGCTGGTCATCGGCGTGGCCGTGCCGTGGGCGGCGATCATGCTTGAGCGCACCCGGCTGTTCGCCATCTCCGCCAAGTACGAGCCGCTCAACGCGGTCGCGATCGGCCTGCTGGTCCTGGCGCTGGGCAAGGCCACGCACGGCAACCTGTTCCTGGCGGCCTTCGCGGCCGGTGTCACCGTCGCCACCATCGGCGACCAGCATCGTCGAGCGTTCGAGGAGTTCGGGGAACTGGTCGCCGAGCTGCTCAAGCTGGCCGCGCTGCTGATCTTCGGTGCGCTGCTGAGCCCGGCGTTCCTCGGCGATGTCGGCTTGCGGGGCTGGGTCTTCGCCGTGCTGGCCCTGGTGGCCGCGAGGCCGGTGGCCATCTGGCTGTCGTTCCTGCGTTCCGGGTTGACCGCTCGCGAGCAGGCCGCGGTGATGTGGTTCGGCCCCAAGGGTTTCGCGTCGGTCGTGTACGGGCTGCTGGTGCTCGAATCGGGCATCTCGGCCGCCGACCAGATCTTCCACCTGGTCGCGGCCACCATCGCATTGTCCATCCTGGCGCACTCCTCGACCGATGTCGTGGTCGCGCGGGGCTTCGACGACGAACGCGAGGTGCCCGCCTGGTTCGGCCCCGTGCTCGGCAGGGCGCGGACACTCGTGCGCAGACCCAAGCGAACCGACCCGCCCACCGAAGAGCACTCGTTGTGACCAATTCCGGAAGGTGACGTCAAAGGCGAGGGCCTTCAGCCCCACGTGCGTCACCGATTCCGTAGCAGTCCGCCACAGTGGAGATCGCTGGAGTCTCACATGACCGCATCCGGACCGCCGCAGCCGGCCAAGCCCGGATCTGAACCTGATGACTTCGAGACCAAGGCCGAGTTGTTGCGGCTGCTCGCGGACGGTGCCGTCCAGGGCATCGACTGGTACGCCCCCGACAACGATCGATTCGCCAGTCTGGTCGGAAGAATCGCCGCCACCGACAGCCTGTGGATGCTGCGCTGCATCGCCTGGCTGCGCGCCTCTGAAGCCCTGGCCCCGGCCGCGATCGTCGGCGCGGTCGAGATGGTGCGAGCGCTGTTGGACACGGGCGGGGACGCGGGCGGCAACCGGAGGATCATCGATCTCGTCCTGCAGCGCGCCGACGAGCCCGGCGCCATGCTCGGCTACTGCCTCGACCGGCACGGCGGACGCCTCAGCAAACCGATCCAACGCGGCATCGCCGACGCCGCGAAAAGGCTCTACAACGAGGAATCCGCCACCGAGTTCGACCTCCCAGGGCGAGGGCCCCGGTTCGCCGACGTCCTCTCGACCACTCACCCGAAGCCGGATTCGCGCTGGCAGGCTGACTTCTTCCGCTATCTCCTCCAACGCCGGACCTCGGTCACCCGGCCGGCGCCGGCCCCCGCAGAGCCCATGGCCGATCCCGCGCTGGGAACGGTGCTCGCAGACGCGGCCAGGACAGGACGGACCCCATTCTGAGCCTCTGGCCACAAGCGAGTCACACCCTTGGGGCGCCTCTCAGCTACAGCGGTAAGGACGAACAGCTGCTTCCATTGATATCCGGATGCCGCCCGCCGGTCCTCTAGAGATCGTCCTGCCAGGCCGTTACCTCCCGGACACTCATCAGCGCCGCGACCGCGAGCAGCAGGACGGTGAGGACGAATGCCATGATCAATACGGGAATCCACGGTCCATCGGGCGGCATGCCGAACAGAACCGCCCCGGCCAGGAGATCGGCGATTCCTGCGGCCAGGAGCCACGGTCCCGCCACGGCTTGGGCGGCGCCCCATGCTCGCGTATCAGGTCGTTCATCGGACGTGCCGCTGCCGTCGCGACCGCCGTGGACGGGCTGTGCCTGAGCCCCCAGCAGCCCGGTCACGCTCAAGGCGAACCCGACGAACACGCCGAGGAGTGCCGGGATGTCGATCATTGCAACCTCGCGCTGTCGCCGCAGATCTCCATCGTCCACCACCATGCCGGTCGACGCACCCATAACGACCCGTTCGGCGGCTTCGACTCGGTGAAACCCCTGGACGACAACCGGTGTCGTGGCGGAATCTCGCCCTAATTCGTCAGAGATTGGTCGTCAGGACCGGCGTGTACCGTGGAAGCCGTGCGCGCACGTGAACTCGCCGTCGAGTTTCCCACCGTCACTCCTGACAGCAGCGCCGCCGAGGCCGCCCGGTTGCTGGCCGAGAATGGGCTTCCCGGCTTGATCGTGGTCGATGAACGGCACCACCCCAAGGCCGTTCTCCCCGGAACGCAACTGCTTCGTTCCGTCATACCGCACTACGTCCGCGACGCTCCGACACTCGCGCGTGTCTATGACGAAGGCCATGCCGATAGGTTGTGCGCGCATCTCGCAGGTAAGAGTGTCGCCGACCTACTCGGTCATGAACGCACACCGGTACTCGAGAGGATGGCGGTGGCGCTAGGCCACGTAGCCGCCCTGCCAGTCAGATGCGTTCGGTGAAGCGTTCGACCTTGGCGATGGGCCCGGCGACCAGGATGACATCGCCGTACTGCAGGACGGTGTCGGCGGTGGCATACGTGAACTGCTCACCGACGGACTTCACGCACACCACCGTCACACCGTGTTTGGAGCGAAGTCGGGTCTCGCCCAGCGGCACATTGACGAGGTCGCGGGGTGGATGGGTCTTGACCAGGGCGAAGTCCGCGTCCACCTCGATGTAGTCGAGCATGCGGCCGCTGACCAGATGCGCGACGCGCTCGCCCATGTCGTTCTCGGGCAGCACGATGTGGTGGGCGCCGATCCGTTCCAGGATGCGCTTGTGCTGATGGGTCACGGCCTTGGCCCAGATGTCGTCGACTTCCAGCTCGGCCAGCAGCGACGTGGTCAGGATGCTGGCCTCCAGGTCACTGCCGATGGCGACCACCGCCCGGCGGAACTCGGTGACGCCGAGTTCGCGCAGCGCTTCCAGGTCGGTGGCGTCCGCGGCGACGATATGCGTCAGCCGCCCCGACAGCGCTTGGACGATCTTGGGGCGGTGGTCGATGGCCAGCACCTCGGTACCGCGCTTGGCCAGCTCCAGCGCCAGCGCGGTGCCGAACCGTCCCAGCCCGATCACCACGACCGGGTCGTTTCCGTGGTCAGCCAACGATGGGTCGCTCCTCCGGTAGCTCGTAGCGGGCGGCGCGCTCGCGCAGCGCCAGCGCGGTGGCGAACGTCAGCGGCCCGATGCGTCCCAGGAACATCAGCGCGATCAGCAGCAGGTGCCCGGCCGCCGGAAGGCCGGCGGTGATGCCGGTGGAGAGGCCGACGGTGCCGAACGCCGAGGTGACCTCGAACAGTACCTGGTCCAGCGAATGGTGGGTCATGGCCAGCAGGGCGAATGTCACGGCGGTGATCAGTCCCAGGCTCAGCAGCACGATCGCCATCGCCTGACGCTGCGTGCCTTCGGGGAGCCTGCGATGGCTGACGTTCACGTGGGTCTCCCCGCGCATCTCGGCCCACAGCACGAACCCCAGCAGCCCGAAGGTGGTGACCTTGATCCCGCCGGCGGTGCCGGCGCTGCCGCCGCCGATGAACATCAGCACGTCGGTGATCAGCCAGCTCTCCGGCCGCATCGCGGCGACGTCGATGGTGTTGAAACCGGCGGTGCGCGGCATCACCGCCGCCGCGAAACCGGCCAGCCACCGCTGCGGCTCCTGCATCCCGCCCAACGTCGCGGGGTTCTTCCACTCGGCCGCCGTCAGCACCACCGTCCCACCGGCGAGCAGCACCCCCGTCATCCCGACCGTGACCCGAGTGAGGATCGTCCATACGCGCGGACGCCGCCAGTTGCGGGCCAGGTCGAACACCACCGGGAAACCGAGCCCGCCGACGATGATCGCCGCACAGATCGTCAGATTGATCCAGGGGTCGGTCGCGAACCGCACGAGGCTGTCGGGCCACAGCGCGAACCCGGCATTGTTGAAGGCCGACACCGCATGAAACACGCCCAGATAAAGGGCACGGCCAAACGGTTCGCCGTAGCCCAGCACCAGCCGCGCGGTCAACACTCCCGCGACCAGCGTCTCCGACACCAGGCTGAAGATGACCACGTTCCGGACGACGCGTCGCACGTCGGTCATCCGCATGGTCTTGGTCTCGGCCTGCGCCGCCATCCTGACCCGCAAGCCCAGTCGCCGCGACAGCAGTACGGCGAACAAGGTCGCCAGTGTCATCAGTCCCAGGCCGCCCACTTGGATCAACCCCAGGATGACCAGCTCACCGAACGTCGACCAGTAGGCGCCGGTATCCACCGTGACCAGACCGGTCACGCACACCGCCGAGGTCGCGGTGAACAGCGCGTCCCGCCAGTGCGCCCCCTCCGCCTCCGCCGTCGCCTGCGGCAGCGACAGCAGCAGCGTCCCGGCCGCGATCGTCACCACGAACCCGGTGACCACGACCTGGCCCGGATGCTGGAACCGCTCCAGCAGCGCCGACCCCCGAGGACCCCGGCGAAGCCTCAACCGACTCGATCGAAACAGTGCGGCTCCCCAACGAGATCATCAGTGCGCGATCACATACCACCACAACCGCCACCGAAAGACACGACCGGCTCTCCGCCCGGCGCATTGTTCGCCTTGCCGCAGTCGGCAGGCCACACCACACCTCACCGGCCGCCCGTCAGATCAGGCGCGCCCACCTGATCGTCTTCGTCGATGGCCACGAGGCCACTTGCGTCCCCCGGAAGTGACCGCCACGCCCCGTCTACTTGACGACTCGCGAACGTCGTCACGCACCTGCCTGCAGGAACAGGACGCCGAGAGGCTCGCCAAGGACACGGGAATCGCGCTTTCTGTCCAGTCCACGACTGCCGTGCGTCAGGCGTGGGCTCAGCCGCCGCGGCGACGGCGCGCTTCGTGCGTCCAAGACAAGTCGGCTCCGCTGTGTCCTTGCGAGCCTCTGTCCCATGCACGCACGTCGCGACGGTTCTCGCGCGCCTGGGCCGACAGTGCCGCACCGTCTCGGAGCCGATGACCCCGCCTGCGGAGACGCCAATCGAAAACGGCTCCAAAAGCGAATGTCAGAGCGAAAAATCCGAGGACTGGCCACCACCACATGCCATCAGCCCCGCTCTAATCTGCGATTCAGGAAGGCAAAGATGCACATACCGCAATTGCTGTCTTGTCCTGTCGGCACCGATGGTCAGGGGCGTGAGGATGACGTGGTCTGGTTGTTGTCGGCGTGGCTGGTCGATTGCACGTCGCCGCTGTTGGGGACGGTGTCAGGTCGGGGTGCGCCGGGGGTGATGGGGGTCCCGTCGACCTCGGCGGCGTCGGCGAGCGCTTGCGCGGCGGCTTGCGCGGCCTGCGCCGTGTCGGCGGCGGCCTGTTCGGCCAACTCGTCGGAGGAGGTCTCTCGGGTGGCCGGTGACTTGGGCAGGGCCTGAGTGAAGGCGCGGGAGACGTCTTGCAGGGCCGAAGTGACCTCGCTGGGGATCACCCAGAACGTGTTGCCAGGGCCTTGGGCGAGCTCGGGCAGCATCTGGAGGTACTGGTAGGCGAGCAGCTTGGGGTCGGGGTCGTTGCGGTGCACGGACTGGAACACCTCGTCGATGGCCCGGGACTGGCCCTCTGCCTTGAGGACCTGCGCGGTCCGGTCACCTTCGGCGCGCAGCACCACGGCCTGCTTGTCGCCCTCGGCGGTGAGGATCTGGGACTGGCGCTGGCCCTCGGCGCTCAGGATGGCGGCGCGCTTGTCCCGCTCGGCCCGCATCTGCTTTTCCATCGCGTCCTTGATGGACTGCGGAGGATCGATGGCCTTGATCTCCACCCGGTTGACCCGCAGGCCCCACTTGCCGGTGGCCTCGTCCAAAACACCTCTGAGCTGGTTGTTGATGGTGTCGCGGGAGGTGAGCGTACGTTCCAGGTCCATGGAGCCGACGACGTTGCGCAGGGTGGTGACCGTGAGCTGCTCGACGGCCTGCAGGAAGTTGGCGATCTCGTAGGCGGCCGCACGCGGGTCGGTGACCTGGAAGTACAGCACGGTGTCGATCTCCACCACCAGGTTGTCCTCGGTGATGACCGGTTGCGGCTTGAAGGAGACGACCTGTTCCCGCAGGTCGATGACCGGGTAGACCCGGTCGATGTAAGGGATGACGAAGTTGAGTCCGGGTTTCAATGTGCGGTGGTAGCGCCCGAGTCGTTCGATGTTGCGAGCGCGTGCTTGGGGCACGATGCGCACCACACGCAGCACGGTGATGCCCGCGAATACGGCGATGATCAGGCCGGCGATCAGGATGGCCGAGTTTTCCATGGTTCACTCCCGGGGGTAGATGAGTGCGGTACTGCCGCTGATCTCGATGACGTCGGCAGTCGCCCCGGCGGGAATCACCAGGGTCTGGTCATAGGCGCGGGCCGTCCATTCCTCGCCGCCGATGCGGACTCGGCCCTTGAGCCCGGTCACCTCCTGGGTGACGTAGGCGGGCTGACCGATGAGTGCGTCAATGCCGAAGCGCTGACGCTGAGGCCCACGCATGTGCCGCCGGGCGACGGGGCGGACGAGCAGGACCCCGGTCGTGGCGGCGATGGCGAAGATCAGCAGCTGAGCGGGCGCCGGGAGTCCGATCGCGGCGAACCCGGCGGTGATCAGGGCGGCGCCGCCCAGTATCCCCAGGGCGGCGGTGAGGGTGAAGAACTCGGCCACGCCCAAGACCCCCGCGATGATCAACCAGATGAGCCACTCGTCCATGGGCGCCCCTCCCGAGGAAGTGACGCGGTCCGCGATGGCGGACCACGCTCCCTCAACCCCATCCTCCTCGGGAGGACGACGTACGCATAAGGCTCGAAGGCGGCCGAGGTCATGCCGCTTTGCTTTCCGGTTCCCGGCAATGGGAGGTTCGGCGCCGTCATGGCACGGGAGCATGGCCGCGCGCTCGGCCAAGGCCGCCGACCAACCGGTGACGAGCTATGAACGACCTCGGTCACCTGGGGGCAAGTACGCTCGTCCGGCCGGCGGATAACTTTGGCCGCTCAGTCGAATGTCGGCAGCGCCTGCCTCGGCCAGTCCAGCAGGCGGGCTCCCAGCACGGCCGCCTCCAGCGTGAACCGTTGGGTCGGGTCGTCGACGTCCTGTCCGGTGAGGCGCTTGATCCGATCGAGTCGGTAGGTGACGGCGCGAACGCTGAGATGCAGGCGGCGAGCCGCGGCGGCGGTCACCCCTCCCGACGCGAAATACTCCGTGAGGGTGTCCAGCAGAGGCTCCGCGCCGCCCCGCGCCTGTTCTAGCGGGCCCAGCACGGTGGTGACCAGATCGGTGATGGCGACACGATCGCGAAGCAGCACCTGGAAGACCAGGAGGTCGGTGGCGTGCAGCACCCGGGCGTTCAGGCCGAGCGCTTCGGCCAGCTCAAGGGTTCCGCGGGCCTCCTCATAGGAGCGCACGGCACCGCCCGGTCCCGCATGGGGGCGTCCCAACCCGACGCACCAGCGGGCGTCGGCCGCTAGTGCCAGCTCCACCTGCCGGGCGAACTCAGCGAGCACATCGTCGGCAGTGCCGGAGGCGATGCAGACCAGCAGGCCGTCCTTGGCGGTGATCAGGACGTCCCGTGAGCGGAACCGCGCCAGCATGTCGGACTCCACGCGGCGGGTCAGAGCGTCACCATCTACGAAACCGCGGTCCCCACCGGCGACGGCGACGGCGAGACGGCCCGCCAGTTGAAGACCGAAGCGCTCAGCCGTTTCGGCCAGGCGTCCGAGATCACTGCGGCCATGCAGCAGGTCATCGATGAACTCGCGACGACGTGCCTCCTCCTGCCGCACCACCAGGCGCTGCGCTTCCTCATAGCCTTCGGCGAGAGCGACGATGGCGTCGTCGGCGGCCCGCATCACACTCTCGGCAACGGCCCGCACCGCACCCTCGTCGGCCCCGGCGGCGCTGGGCAGCTCGCGCCAGGTCAGCCAGTTCGCGCTGAGATACAGATCGACCAGCGCGCGCAGAGAGCAGTTCTGCTCGGCGGCGGCAGCCCCGAGGACACGCCGGGTGCCGAGCTCCTCGCCTGTCAGCCTGCGACCGGTCGCGCTCACCGCGACCAGCATCTCGATGTAGCCGTCCAGGAAGACAGCCGACTCGGCGCCGGCGTCCCTGGCGGCACGGGCGGCGATGGCGGCCGCATCCAGTTCCACAGGCTCGTGCTCAGCCATCACGACCGCTCCGCGGCGCGCCCATTCATTGCCGGGCCCTGGCAAACTGCACCCACCCAGCGTAGCCGGGTGGATGCCGTGGTACCGCACCGGACGCACGAGGGAGCCAGCCGTGGTGATGGCCTCGCCGATGGCCTGGTCGAGCGCGACCCTCGGCCGCGAACGGCGCGCGTCCCTCACCGGCCTGTGCCGCGACGTCAACCCCATCATGAGCCCCATCTCCTGCCACGCCCCCGGCAACGACGGGAAACCCCACGGCATCGGCGGAGAACCCAATTCCGGCGGCCACGTCTACCGAGGCAGACCCTTCCAATACAACCCAGGCAAATACCACTGAAGGGTGGGCGTGAGCGGCTGGCGGCCGGTGACCAGTGGATGGATTCGGGGTGCGTCTTCACCGCGGAGAACGGAGCTCCGCTGCGCGAGGAGTATCTCTCCGAGCACTTCGTGACGCTGATGAAGGCTGCCGGGCTCCCGCCGATCAGGTTCCACGATCTAAGGCACTGCGCCGCGACGCTGATGCTCGCAGCCGGGGTGGACATGAAGGTGGTTCAGGAGTCCCTGGGGCATGCGCGATACGCCTTCACCGCCGACGTTTACGCCTCGGTCGTCCCGGAAGTGGCTGCCGAGGTGGCCGAAGCGACGCCTCGATCACCCCAGGAAGCACTTCACGACGGCCTGAAGGAGGAGATGTGCTCACAACGTGCTCACGCTGTGCTCCAAGGGCATTAGCATTAACCTGGGGCCTCTTTCGTTTGCTCTATCCGAAAGAAGCCCCAGGTCAGAGGCGGAGGATCGGGGATTTGAACCCCGGATGGGCTTGCACCCAAACCGCATTAGCAGTGCGGCGCCATAGACCGGACTAGGCGAATCCTCCAGTAGCCGTGAGGCCCAGACAGGTTACCGGGTTGGCGCGCCTACCGGCAAAGTCTGGCCCGCGGGTCCCAGCAGCATAGTGCGAGACGGCGCCGCTACGCGAAGATGACGGGCCGGCGTTCCGCTCCCGGGGCCGCGGGAGCGGATCGCCGATGGTCAGCCGCCCAGCCGGAAGGCACTGAATCCGCAGGCGTCGGCCAGGTCGTTGCCGTGCCGCTGCATGGCGGCAGTGTCCGGCTGCCGGACGCCCGACATGTCGCCGGAACTCAGCTTCCGCAGCATCTCGGCCGTCTCGTCGAGGTCGCCGGCGAACGCGGTCGCGGCGGTCTCGACGTCGCCGCCGGCGTTCTGGCCCTCGGTGCGCACCTTGGCCGCCGTGTCGGAGAATTTCTGGGCCGTCGTCGAGGCGCCGCTGGGCGACGTCATCGACATGGAACCGGTGGAGAAGGTCCGCAGTTCCTTCTCGATGTTCTTGCACGCGGTCGTCTTCTTGCCGCCGGCGATGGCGTCGACCGCGCCGCAGCCCGTGGAACCGAGCAACAGGCCACCGACGGCGAGAGCGCCGACCAGCTTGGTGGCAGACATGCGCATGGGGATTCTCCTTCAGGGGGATTGGGCAGAGGACGAGCTAGACCTCACAGGTCACACTAGTCACTGGTACCACTTTGGCGTACCTTGACCACCGAGGGTTCCGTGACTCAAGTCACACTCGCGCAACGATGCGTCGGCCAACCGATTCGCGGTCGGGTCGGCGGAGCCGGTACAGTAAGCCCGGCAAGCACCCGTAGCTCAACGGATAGAGCATCTGACTACGGATCAGAAGGTTAGGGGTTCGAATCCCTTCGGGTGCGCAGCAGGTCAAAGGCCCCTTCCGATCTTCGGAGGGGGCCTTTTCGATCTTGTATGTAGCAACGCATGTAGCAACGCGCTCAGGATGCCGACCGGCGCCGCTTCTCTCGCTCCGTGGTGAGGTCGACGAGCATCCCGTCCATCACCTCGGCCGCGCCGTCCTTCACCTCGTCGAGCAGGTGCACGTAGATCTCGCTCGTCGTCGCGAGGCGGGTGTGCCGTAGGACGCCCTGGATCACCTTGAGGTCGACGCCGTCCGCGAAGAGGAACGACCCGCAGGCGTGGCGCAGGTCGTGAATGCGGCAGCGCTCGACACCAGCCGCCGCGCAGATGTCCTCCCACATGCGATTGACGTTCCGCGGTTCGAGCGCCGTCCCGATCGTCGTCGTGAAGACGAGCCCCTCGTCGACCCATAGGCGCGCGTTGCCCTGTTCAGCCTCCTGCGCGGTGCGGTGCTCGCGCAGGGCGGCCACGGCGAACGCGGGGAGCTTCATGGTCGCCTTGCTCGCCTGCGTCTTGAGCCCCTTCGCGACGAGCTTGCCCTTCCGGCGACCGGTCTTCTCGTCGACATCGCCGCGCAGGCGCTGCACGGACAGCCGCAGACGGACCGTCCCGGCGTCTAGGTCGACGTCTTCCCAGCGGAGGCCGAGTCCCTCGCCGCGACGCAGGCCGAGCGCGAGCAGCAGCAGCCAGTACGCCCACAGCCGATGATCGGCCGCCGCAGCGAGCAGGGCCCGCGCCTCATCCTTGGACAACTCTCGCGGCGGCTTGCGCTCGACGGTCGGCGCGTCGACGAGCAGGCAGACGTTCCGCTTCACGCTCTCGTCGTCAACGGCGTCGTTCAGCGCCTTCCGCAGGACGGCATGCGCGTAGGCGACCGTCCGCGTCGAGAGCCTCTCCGGTGGCGGGAGCTTCTTCTCGCCCGGGCGCAACTTCTTCCGGCGGCGGCCGCTGGGCTTCTTGGCCAGCTCCAGCAGCCACGCCCGGATGTGAGTCGTGCTGAGGTCGACCAGGCGCACCCGGCCGAGGTGGGGAACGATGTGCTTCTCGCAGGTGTCTTGGTAGGAGTCGAGCGTGCTCTGTGCGAGCTTCCCGGCCTGGACGCGCTGAGGCAGCGTCACCGGCAGCCAGACGCGCGTCAGGTAATGCTCGATGGTGTCCGTTCGCCCGGCCGTGACTGGGAGGTTGTCCTCTATCTCCCGTTCGGCCGTCTTCCGCTTCTCCAGCACCTCGTCCCGAGTGTCGCCGTACACGGGCTTGCGCTTGCCGTTCGGGAGGTAGACGGTTGCGACCCATTTCCCGTCGCTCTTGCGCTGGTACGGGCGCGCCTCGCGGTTCGCGCGTGACCGCGGCTTCCTCGTCGGCTTCTCGGTCATCCCGCCTTGCCCTTCTCTCCGGCAGGCAGGAAGCCGCGGCGCCGCGCTTCTCGAACCCAGCGGTGAACCGTGGTGACGGGCACTCCAGCCTCTTCGGCCAGAGCCTTTGCCGGCGACCGGGTGACCGCAGCCTGGTCGGCATAGGCCGCTGCTACCTGCTTGTAGAACCGATCCGGATCCTGTCCCGTGGGCCGCTGGAGCTTCTCCATCAGGCGCTGTCGACCACGCTGCGCGTGGCGGGTGCGTTTGCGCAGAGCTGGCAGCGTCAGCTCCTCGTCGGCCGCGTGATCGGTACCGCCCTGCGCCCACGAGTCGAGCGTGGCCCTATCGGCCGCCGATAGGGCGTTGATCTGCGCCTCAAGGCGGCTGATCGAGATCCCCCGGAACTGCTCGGGCTCGATCTCACCACCGTGCAAGAACAGGTCAGTGATCTTGTATCGGCCGCTCTCGGTGAGCTTCACGCGGACGTGGAGACCCTCCACGCCCTGCGGTGGCTCGACGGAGACCCAGCCGTCATCCACGAAGTACATGCGCCCACCCTAGTTAGGTCGCTGAGGTTCAGCAAGGTCCGCGCGTATGTTCACGGACTTGCGCATCACCTGCCCCGGCTGGTAGTTCTGATCCCCGAGCCGCGCAAGAGCGTGGACCTATACCCCGGAGGTGGGCTTGCCGTGGCGGAACCCCTTGCGTATCGGGCTGAGAGGGTGCCCGAGGTCTTCCCGATCGGAAGGACGACCCTCTTCGCCCTGCTGAAGACCGGCGAGATCGAGAGCTTTACCGAGGGGCGCGCGAGGTTCGTCCCGCACCAGGCACTCGTCAACTACATGCAGCGCAAGATCGCCGAGCAGCAGGGCGGGACGGCCGCCTGATGACTACCAACGAGAGCGCCCCCGGCGAGGAGACCAGGGGCGCTGAGGACGAGCGGCTGAGCGGCGGCTACGTCACGTCCGAGAGTACCCGTCACCCCTACATCGTGGCCGTGGAGATGCTCGCAGACTCCGCCGACCGTGAGCGCGCCATCTTCGAGACCGCATGGTCCGCCGGGTACGCGGCCGGGTTCGACGCCGGGACCGAGATCGGATACGACTGCGCCGAGGCGCAGATGGCCGAAGCATGGGCGCCGGTTGCCGAGAGCGTGCGCCGTCTCGGCCGCACGCTGAACCATGCCGAGCTGGAGCTGCGCCGCTGGGACGGCCGCCGCGAGGAGTTCGGCAAGCCGCGACCGGGCGACTACATGGGCGGTCCCGTGTCCTGGGACGGACGGAGGGCGTCGGCGTGAGTCATCCGCTCGACTTCGTGCCGGGGTTCGAGTCGGTGCGCCCTGGCACCCCCTCTGACATTCCTGGCCAACTTCTGGGCGAGACTCGCGCGCTGTTCCGGCGGTGGCTCGGCAACGACTACGACACCGGGGCCCTTGACGCCGTCCTGGCGACGGCGGCGGCCGAGCGCCTCCAGGGTGACCCGTGCTGGCTGCTGGTGGTGTCCGGGTCGGGCGCGGCCAAGACCGAGACCGTGATGCCGCTGCAGGGTGCCGGGGCGGTCATCGTGTCGACGATCAGCGGAGAGGCCGCCCTGCTGTCGGGCACGTCCGAGAAGGAGCGCAGCAAGGACGCGACCGGCGGTCTATTGCGCAAGGTCGGACCGCGCGGACTGCTGGTCATCAAGGACGTCACCTCGATCATCTCGATGCACCGCGATACCCGCGCGTCGGTCATGGCCGCACTGCGCGAGGTCTACGACGGGCGATGGGACCGCGACATCGGCGCCGACGGCGGCAAGACCCTCACGTGGAAGGGCCGTCTGGTCGTCATCGGTGCCGTGACCACGGCGTGGGACTCGGCGCACTCGGTGATCAGTGCCATGGGTGACCGGTTCGTCCTGGTGCGGGTCGACTCCGCAGAGAGCCGGGGTCGCCGCGCCGCCGGCCTCCAGGCCCTGCGCAACACGGGCCATGAGGTCACGATGCGCGAGCAGTTGTCGGGCTGCGTCGGTCGACTGCTCGACGCTGTCGAGCGAGACACCGATGTCGACCTGTCGGAGATGGAGATGCTCGCGCTGCTCGATCTGGCCGACATCGTGACCCTGGCCCGTACGGCGGTGGAACGCGACTACGCGGGCAACGTCGTCCAGGCCCACGCCCCGGAGGCGCCGACCCGGTTCACCAAGCAACTCGGTCAGATCGTCCGGGGCGGCGTCGCGCTGGGCATGGGGCGCGCTGAGGCGCTCGGCGTCGCCGTCCGGTGCGCCGGAGACTCCATGCCGCCGCTGAGGCTGCGCGTCCTGGTCGACGTCGCTGCGCACTCCGACACTCCGACAAAGGATGTGGTGAAGCGGCTCCAGCTCCCGCGCAAGACCGTGGACCGGGTGCTGCAGGAGTTGCACCTGCTCGGCCTGCTCACCGTGGACGAGATCGAGTACGGCCAGGACCGCGTCAGGTGGATCTACAGCCTGGCCGATTCGATCAGCCGTCCTGCCGTCGAGAAGTTGGCCAGGAATGTCACACCCCCCGCTAGGAACGGAGACGGATCATGACCAAGAACACGCCGACCCCCGAATGCCCCGACCTGTTCCCGCACGTGAGCATCCTGTACGCGCCCGGCTCCCCGCTCGACGGCGAGGTCGTGATGAGCCCGCGCGTCATGGGCCTGCTGATGGCGCCGAGCGTCGAGGAGTTCCGGGAGTTCTGGGACCAGAACGCCGAGCGGGTCAAGGACGGCATCCTCGCCGGACGGCTGGAGTTCCCGCAGCACTGGCAGCGCTGGGCCCGTCGCCGGTCCAACGAGCTGCAGGCGACCTACGACTCGACGAACGTCGTGGACATCCTGCGCGGCCTGCACCGCGACTACGGCCTCCTGCCGACCGGCGGTGAGGTGTGACCCGCGCGCAGGTGTTGAGCCTGCTCGACAAGGTGACGCGCCCCGCGGTCGTCGATCTCCTTCGGGAGGCGCAGACGACCCTCTGGGAGCTGGAGGCCGAGGAGGGCAGCGAAGCGGCCGAGGTGCTCGACGCCGTCGAGAGCCTCCTCTCTGAGGCGCTCGACGAGCTGGAGCGTGATGCGGCATGAGCGACGAGCTACGCGCCGCACTCGGCCGCCTGCGGCCGGAGGAGCGCCAGGTGCTCGCCGTCCGCTGGGCGGAGAACGGGCAGAAGTGGGCGGAGACGTCGCCGCAGCTCGGCCGGGTGTGGGTCGTCCTGGCCGACCTGGTGGCCGACGTCGATCGCATGGAGCGCGTACGCGCCGCCGGTCTCGCGGGCGCCGTGGACGAACGGCCGGTCATCCGGCCTGAGGGACGGGGACGGCGATGAACCGGGACGACCTCCAGGCCCTGGCGTGCGAAGACTGCCCCGCCGTGGTGCACGTGAGCCGCGGGCAGGGGCTCAGCGGGCCCGTGCGCGTCGTCGTGGTCGAGCATGAGGCATCGTGCCCGTGGCTGACGCGCGTCGCCCCGGACGGCGCCACGGTGCCCGGGGCGCTCGGCGTGCTGACGCATCGGGCGCGGCGGGACGACGAGGGCGGACTGTCGTGACCCTCCGCTACCCTGGTGATGCGGGACGCTCGGACGCCGGTCTTCACGACCACCTCCGGGCGACCGCCCCTCATCCCCTCCGCCAGCGGCGGACGGACGCAGCACGACCGGCAGGCCAGCGGCCCTAAGCCCGGCACGGCGCATCACCTCTGACCGACCGTGCCCTGGGAGGGCCCACATGTCTGACCTGACCGTTGACGAGCTCGCCGCGATGCTGACCACCCCTGCCGCGTGCGTCGGGCGGATGCAGGAGATCAAGACCGAGACCGACCGCCTCAAGAACTTCGGCAAGCTGACCGGCGCGCAGGAGATCCGGACGAGTCAGCTACTGGAGGAGTTCGCCGCCGTCGACAAGCGGCGCCGGGAGCTGGAGCGCGAGGAGCAGCTCGACAAGGTCCGCGCGGCCGCCGGCGGAGGTGCCGTCGAGCACGGGACGCCGTTCGGCTCGTACCGGCCGAGCGTGGGCGGCACCGAGCGGGACAACGCGATGCGCGTTCTGGACGGCCTCACGCGCTCCGGAGAGCTGCCGGACTACGGCGCGGAGCGCGTCGAGCGGCTCATGACGAACGGGGCCCGCCACGAGCAGGGCGTTACCGCGCAGTGGACGACGGCGACCGGCGACCCGGCCTATCTGCGGGCGTTCGCCAAGCTGTGCGCCGACCCGGAGCGCGGGCACATGGAGTGGGACGAGCAGGAGCGCGGCGCGTATCAGCGCGTGCGCGAGGTGCAGGGCCTCATGCGCTCGATGAGCCTCACCGACAACGCCGGTGGGTACATGGTGCCGCTGACGCTCGACCCGGCGATCCTGCTGACCAACAACGGCAGCATCAACCCGCTGCGGCAGATCTCCCGCACCGTCCAGACCGCGACCGACACCTGGAACGGCGTCACCTCCGCCGGAGTGACCGCGGAGTGGACGGCGGAGGGCGCCGAGGTCGCGGACGCATCCCCGACGCTCGGGCAGCCGTCCATCCCCGTGCACAAGGGCGACGCGTACGTCGAGTACTCGTTCGAGGTCGGCATGGACGCCATGAACTTCCTGGCCGAGCTGCAGGGCCTCCTGGTGGACGCGGCCGATCAGCTCAACGCCACGGCCTACACGACCGGCACGGGCTCGGGACAGCCCACGGGCATCATCACGGCACTGGACGGGACCTCATCCGAGGTCGCCCCGGCGACCCCCGAGACCCTCGCCTCCGGGGACGTCTACGCCGTCCAGAACGCCCTGGGGCCCCGTTGGCAGGCTCGCGCGCAGTGGTGCGCCAACCTCGCCATCATCAACACCCTGGCGCAGATGGAGACCACGGCGGGCGCACTCAAGTTCCCCGGCCTCCAGGCCACACCGCCCACCCTCCTGCGCAAGCCGCTCAGCGAGCTGTCCAACATGGACGGCACGTTCAGCACCTCGGCCACGGCGGACAACTTCCTGCTGCTCTACGGCGACTTCCAGCAGTTCATCATCGTCGATCGAATCGGAGCACAGCTAGAGTTCCTGCCGATGGTGATCGGCGCCAACCGCCGTCCGACCGGCAAGCGCGGCGCGCTGCTGTGGTGGCGTACGGGCAGTGACGTGGTCGTGGACGGAGCTTTTAAGGTCCTCAACATCGCCACGACTGCGTGACGTGAGCACCGTGCGGCCGAGGTGTTCCCCTCTCCTCCATCTCGGCCGCACGGTCACGCGTCCCATGTCCTGCCGATGGGGACGGGGGACGCACCCGAGCCGCACACCTTCGCGGCGACGCGCGACCCCAAAGCAGTCAACAAAAGTGTGTGGCCGGGGCGGGGGGCGGCGGCTGGCCGTACGTTCCCGCAGGTCGCCGCGACCCCAAGTACAGTCACCGTCTCCCTCCGTTACGACGGAGCGGGTCTACCGCCACCGGAGGCACGCATGGCCACCTTGAGCACGAAGGTTCCGACCCAGCTCGCGGACGCGTTCGAGCAGATGGCGGAGGAGTCCGGCCGCTCGACGTCGGCCGCGCTGCGTGAGCTGGTCGAGATGGCCGTCCGGTGCCGCCGCATGGAGGTGCTCGACCCGGAGGTCGGGCCGCCGGTCGGCTGGGTGTTCATGCAGGAGCCGGACGACTGAGAGCCCTTACGCTGCGTGACCGGTCCCAGATGTGGGAACCGTACATCCTGCGAGAACCCTGGCTTTGGGGTCACGGCGGCCGGGTTCGTCGTGCGGCTCGCCACCGCCCCCGCCACCCTCTGTGACAACCCCCTGACCTGCACAAACAGACCACACCCCCGAGAGCCTGCGCGGGCTTGCTCGGGGGTGTGGCGTGGGGGCCGCGACCCTGGGACCCGCATCGGGCTTCCCTCCCAGGGTCGCGGCGTCTTAGGGCCGGTCGTCCGCGGCGACCTGACGCGCGACCCACGCCGCCGCGTTCGGCACACCGTCCGGCGGCGTGATCGAGCGGACACCGGCGCCGGGGATCCGGCAGCGCCACGACCCGTCCGGCTGCGGGACCAGCGTCCCGGCGATCCACTCGTCGTCGCCGAGCAGGAACCACATGCCCTTGTCCTCGACGAGCCGGTACGCGCCGACCTTCACCTCAGACATTGATCCCGCTTCCCGGTCCGTTCGTGCGCTACTGGCGGCCGGGCTCGGCCATGCGCGCGGCGAGTTCCTCGGCCGCCTCGCGGAACTCGGTGACCATCCGGGCCGTGACGCACAGCCAGAACAGGTCTCGCCAGTCGGTGTGCTCCAGTCGTAGGTCGTGGTCGCGCTGATGGACGGCGAGCCATCCACGGTCGGTCTCGTACACGTCGAAGTGCGCTATCTGTCGCTCGGCCGCATCCACGCGGCGTGCCTCGTCCATGTCCGGGGTCCCTCCGGTGTCGCTGAACGTGATGCCTACCGTACAGAAGTTGTAACTTGTTGTCAGTAGTTAGCCATTGTCGCAGGTCACCTAGTGTTTGGATCATGACGGTTGACCTCGACGGCCCCGATCCGCTCTGGCAGCAGATCGCCGGCGTCCTGCGCAGCCGCATCGAGAGCGGGACGTATCCGCCGAACCGCCGCATCCCGAGCGAAGAGGCGTTGTGCGAGGAGTTCGGCGTCGCTCGACCGACCGTCCGCCGCGCCATCTCGACGCTGCGCGCTGAGGGCCGTCTCCGCGCGGTCCGCGGCCGGGGTACGTTCGTCATCGAGCAGGCCGGAGACGGCGAGTAAGGGCGCTCAGATTGTGAGCACCCCCCGTCCGCACGGGCCGCACGTCCGTCACTTTGCGGATCTGAGCAAAGTGATGCCTGTCCCCCCGTCCGCACGGGCCGCACGGCGATGACGCTTCGTCCAAGTTGGACGAAGCGCCTGTCCCCCCGTCCGCACGGGCCGCACCCTCTGCGACGTGCGAGAACCCCGCCGATACCTGACCGGCGGGGTTCTGTCGGAGGGCTGTGCTACGACCGGCGCTCCAGCCGCTCGATCTCCTCGCACGTGTCGAGCATCCTGCCCGCGAGGGCGAGCACCTCGCGCACGTTCGTCTCGGCGCGCCGGAGCAGGTCGGCGTCTCCGGCCTCCAGCGCCTCACCCAGGACGCACACGGCGTCGGATGCGGCCTTGATGGCGTCGCGCATCTCCGCGCGGTCATCGAGGGCCTGGGCGCGCTCGGCGACCTCGGCGAGCTGTCCGGCGAACTGCTGCAGCCAACGGACTCCCGCTGGCTCTCCGTCGGGCCATGTCCCCGGCACGGTCGCGGTCGGCTGCTCGTCGTTGGTCTGGTCGGTAGGCTTTGTGTTCACGGCGGAGGTCCCTTCCGTCGAGGCCCCGGCCAGCGGCGCAATCGCTGGGTCGGGGCCGACCTCTTTTGCGGGTATTGTCCCCGCTCATCCGGCGTTTGCGGATATCCACAAGCTACGCCGGGTGAAGACAAGTAGCAAGAGGTCAGGCATCATTTGCGGATATCCACCTGTGCGAGGGAAGTGCATCATGGGCGATGACCGCCACAAGAAGGAGTCGCTGGGCGGCGTTCGCGTCCCGGCCGAGCGGAAGCGGCAGGCTCAGGAGAAGGCCGCCAAGGAGGGCAAGACGCTCACGGAGATCGTTGACAATTGCTTGGAGAAGTACATCAAGAAGGGGTAGGCCCCGGCATTCCATGTAGCAACGCGTGTAGCAACGCGCCGAGGTTCGCTAGGGTCCAGTCAGGTGCACGTAGGTGCATTCTCGCAGGTCACGAACTTGCGCGTACCTCCGCGAACCTAGTGCCTAGGGCTACGGATCAGAAGGTTAGGGGTTCGAATCCCTTCGGGTGCGCCACCTCAGAGGCCCTTTCCGATCATGGAAGGGGCCTTTGGTTTGCCCTCTTGGCCTGCCAACTCGTTGTCCTTGCAGATGTCGATGCCCTGACGTGTCCCGGCTCCGCCTCGGCTGGGCGCCGCGGGCTCGGCCGGTGCCCTCGGACGGTCTGTTGGTGGGGGATTCGCGGACCTTTCATCTTCTGGTCTGTGGTCAGATGCTCTATCCGCGGGGCGGTTAGTGGGGGAATGTTAGGCGGACGGTTGTTCCCCTGGACGGTTCTGAGAGGAGTTCGGCGCGTCCGCCGTGGGCGGCGGCTATGGCGGCGACGATGGGGAGGCCCAGGCCGGCTCCGGGGGAGTTCTGGTCGGTGCGGTGGAAGCGTTCGAAGGCGCGGGCGGCGTCTTCGGGGGGCATGCCCGGTCCTTGGTCGGTCACTTCGATCAGGCCCGGTGCCAGGCGGATCGTCGCGGGTGTGCCGGGGGGTGTGTGGGTTCTGACGTTGGCCAGGAGGTTTGCCAGGACCTGGCGGATGCGGGGTTCGTCGACGTGGGCGATGAGGGAGTCGGGGGCGGCCAGGGTGACGGGGTGGTCGGGGTCCGCGGCCGTCGCGTCCGCTATGGCGTCTCGGGCCAGGGGGACCAGGTCGGTCGGGGACGGGGTCAGGGACGCCTCGCGGTCCAGGCGGGCCAGTTCCAGCAGGTCGGTGACCAGTCTGTTCATGCGGCCGGCCTCGTCCTCGATGCGGCGCATGGCGTCGGGGAGCTCGTCGGGGCCGAGGGCGCCGTGCCGGTACAGCTCCGCGTAGCCCTGGATGGTCGTCAGCGGTGTGCGCAGTTCGTGCGAGGCGTCGGCGGCGAACTCGCGGACGCGGGACTCGGAGCGGCTCCGGGCCCAGAACGCCTGCTCGATCCGTTCCAGCATCACGTTGATCGCGGCGGCGAGCCGGGCGGTCTCGGTGCGGGAGCCCGGGCCGGGCATGCGGGCGCGCAGGTCGCCGGCGGCGGTGATGGCGTGCGCGGTGGCGGCCATCCGGTCGAGCGGCAGCAGGCCGCGGCCGATCAGGCGGCGGCCGAGGACGATCAGGACGGCGAGCAGGAGCGACGCCGTGGCGATCTCCGAGAGGACGAGGTTGCGGACGGCCGAATGGATCTCGTTGAGCGGCGAGGCGACGACGAGTATGCCGTTCCGCCAGGGGCGTGCGACGGCGCGGAGGCCGGGGAGGGAGAACGGTTCCAGGGTGCGGGCGCGCGTTGACAGTTCGGCCTGGCCGAGTTTCTCGATCTCGGCGACGGCGCGGGCGGGGGACGGCTGGTCGCCGCTCAGGACGCTGACGCGTCCGGCCCGGCCGATGGCCAGGACCACGAACTGGGCCGGGGCGACGCCCTGTTCCGGCAGGCCGGGGCGCAGGAGGCGGGACACGGCGCGGTCGCGGGTGCCCTGGAGCTGCTCGTCCACCCGGTGCATCAGGTAGCCGCGCAGGACGAGCGCGCTCACCAGGCCCATGATCGCCAGCCCGGTGAAGGTGACGGCGAGCAGGCCGGTGAGCAGCCGGGCGTTGAGCGTCATGGCCGCAGCGCGTAGCCCACGCCGCGCTGGGTGTGGATGAGCGGCGTGCCGAGCGGGTCGAGCTTGCGCCGCAGGTAGCTGATGTAGGTCTCGACGACCTGCGGGTTTCCGTGGTCCCAGCCCCACACGCCCGCGAGGAGCTGCGTCCGCGACAGCACCATGCCCGCGTTCCGCATCAGGTAGGCGAGGAGGCGGAACTCGGTCGGCGAGAGGTCCACGTCGACGCCGCCGCGCCGGACCCGCCAGTGCGCCTCGTCCAGTTCGAGGTCGGCGACGCGCAGGACACCGGTGTCGGACGGCGCAGGCGAGGCGGGCGGCGGCGCGGCCCGGCGCAGGACGGCCCGCACGCGTGCGATCAGCGCCTCGATCGAGAACGGCTTGGTGACATAGTCGTCGCCGCCGAGTGTCAGCCCCGTGACCGTGTCGGACGGGGTGTCGCGCGCCGTCAGGAAGATCACCGGGACCTGGTCGCCGCCCGCGCGGAGCCGCCGGCACACGTCGAAACCGTCCAGGTCGGGGAGCATGACGTCCAGGAGGACCAGGTCGGGACGCTCCTCGCCCGCCGCGCGCAGCGCCTCCTCGCCGGTGCCCGCGAGGACGGTCGCGAAGCCGTGGAAGCGCAGCGCGACGTCGATCAGGTCGCGGATGTTGGCCTCGTCGTCCACGACGAGCACCCGCCCGTTCTCGCTCATCGGCTCCCGCAGATCGTGCCGTACGCCCTGGTCGTCGCTCCGACCGTACCCGTCCTAGCGGGGCTTGGGGACGCGGACGATCCGTGCGTTGCGGGTGTCTCCGGAGCGTTCGCCTGCCACCAGGACCTGGTCGCCGGCGGCGAGCGACGTGAGCGCGGACTTCTCGCCGTTCTTGCTGACGCGGGTGTTCGCGTTGGCCGTCCACGTCCAGGAGGCGCCGTCGTCGCTGCGGACGGTGAGGGTCGTGGCCGAGAGAGCGGTGATCTTGCCGCGCTGCCAGGTCGCGAGGTGGAACCCGTCCTTGCGGCGGACGGTGGCCTCGCCGTGGACGCCGCGGAAGGGGCGGACGTGCCGGTGGGGGTGCCGCTTGCCCGGGTGGCCCTTGCCGTCGCGCCATTTCTGGCCTTGGGGGCCATCGCCTTGGTACGTCTTCGTCCCCGACTTGGACGGCGACGGTGACGGGTCTGCGGCGGCCGCGGGGACGGCTATGTAGAGGCCGAGTCCGAGGAGACCGGCGGCGCCGACCCCGGCCGCGATCGTCTTGCGGTTGGTTCGCATGGGGCCATTCAATCGGTGGTGACTGGTAGAAGTCTGTGCGGAATTCTGGGAGATCCCTGGGAATCTCCTCCACGGGTCATCTCAGGGCGTCGAGCATGGTGGTGATCAGGCGGACGGCCTGGTCGCGGGCCTGGGACGGGTCTTCGGCGTCCGCGACGGACAGGGCGAGCTCGGTCAGCGCGCCGTAGAAGGCGGCGGTGGTGAGCGCGAGCGGATGCGGGCCGTCGTCGCCGAGCAGCGCGGTCAGGCGGTCGGTGAGGACGGCGCCGAGGTGGCGCTGGTCGAGTTCGCGCCAGCGCCGCCAGCCGAGCGCGATCGGGCCCTGGAGAAGGACGATCTCGCGGTAGTCGGGGTCGGAGCAGATCTCCAGGAAGGCGCGGATGCCTTCGGCGGCCTGGTCCTCGGGGGCGTCCGCGCGGGCCATCGCGGTGGTGATCCGGGTGGCGGCCTGGGCTTCGAGGTCCTCGAAGACGGCCTCGAACAGGCCCTGCTTGCCGGCGAAATGGTGGTAGAGGGCGCCGCGCGTGAGGCCGGCGGCGCGGACGAGCTCTTCGGCCGAGACATCGGTGAAGCCGCGTTCCGCGAAGAACCGGCGGCCGGCGTCGAGGAGGGCGGCGCGGGTGCTCTCCACATACTGGGCGCGCCGGGCCTTGACCTGCTCCATGCGGCATGTATAACACATACAAGGCGTATGTCAGATGCGTCCTGCATGCGGGGGAGGGGACATGGTCGACGTCGCGATCGTGGGGGCGGGCGTGGCCGGGTTGGTCGCCGCGCGCGACCTCGTCCGGGACGGGCGGGACGTGGTCGTCCTGGAGGCGCGCGACCGGGTCGGTGGGCGGCTGCTGAACGGCGAGCTGCCCGGCGGCGAGCCGATCGAGGTCGGCGGCCAGTGGGTCGGGCCTGGTCAGGACCCGGTGCTCGACCTGATCGGCGAGCTCGGGCTGTCCACGTACCCGACCTACGACGAGGGGCGGCGCATCGCCGAGATCGGCAGGACGCGCGGCGAGTACACGGGCCGCGTCCCGCGCCTCTCCCCCGTCACGCTCGCCGACGTCGCGCAGGGACAGTGGCGCATCGACCGCCTGATACGCGAAATTCCGGTGGACGCGCCGTGGACCGCCCCGCACGCTGCCCGCCTGGACGGCCAGACCTTCGAGACCTGGATCCGGCGGAACCTGCACACCGCCGGGGGACGCGCCTTCATGCGCCTGATCACCCAGGCGGTGTTCTCCGCCGAGGCCGGGGACCTGTCGGCGCTGTGGGCCGCGTTCTACGTCGCGTCCGCGGGCGGGCTGGACCCGCTGATCGAGACGACCGGCGGCGCGCAGCAGGACCGGGTCTCCGGCGGCTCGCAGCGCATCGCGCTGGCACTGGCCGCCGAACTGGGGGACCGCGTCGTGCTGGACGCGCCGGTCAGGGAGATCGAGTGGACGGACGACGCCGTCCGGCTCCGCATGCCCGGCCGTGCGGAGGTGCGGGCGCGGCGGGCGATCATCGCCGTCCCGCCGCCGCTGGCGGGACGGATCCGCTACACGCCCGGGCTGCCCGGTGACCGGGATCAGCTCGTCCAGCGCATGCCGATGGGACGCGTCATCAAGGTCAACGTCGTGTACGACGAGCCGTTCTGGCGCCGGGACGGGTTCAGCGGCCAGGTGACCAGTGACCGGCGTCCGTTCGGCATCACGTTCGACAACACGCCGGAGAGCGGCTCGCCCGGTGTGCTGGTCGGCTTCCTGGAAGGACGGCACGCGGACATCGCAGCCCGCCTGACCGCCGAAGAACGCCGCGCCCAGGTCGTCGCCGACCTCGCCGCGTACTTCGGGCTGCGCGCCAAGGAGCCCGTCGCGTACATCGAACGGGACTGGGCCGCCGAGGAGTACTCGCGCGGCTGCTACGGCGCGTTCGCCACACCCATGACCCTGACCCGCTTCGGCCCGTCCCTGCGCCGCCCCGTGGGCCCCCTGCACTGGGCCGGTACCGAGACGGCGACCAGATGGGCGGGCTACATCGACGGCGCCGTCGAATCAGGCCACCGCGCCGCCCGCGAAACCACCCGGCTTTAGTCGGTGGGGGTGGCGAGGGTTTGCAGGACCTCGTCGCCGTATTTGGCGAGTTTGTTTTCGCCTACGCCGTTGATGCGGCCCAGCTCGGTGAGGGATGTCGGGACGGCGGTGGCGATTTCGCGGAGGGTGGCGTCGTGGAAGATGACGTAGGCGGGGACGCCCTGCTCCTTCGCGGTGGCGGCGCGCCAGGCGCGGAGGCGCTCGAAGATCGGCGCCGCTTCGGCGGGCAGCTCGACCGGGGCCTTGCGTTCCTTGGCGGTCTTGGCCGCCTTGGTGGCGGGACGTTCTGGTTCGCGGCGCATCATGACCTGGCGCTGGCCGCGCAGCACCTCGGCGCTCGCGTCGGTCTGGAGGAGGGTGCCGTGGTCGCTCTCGACGGCGATCAGGCCCTGCGCGAGGAGCTGCCGGACCACCCCGCGCCATTCGGCCTCGCGCAGCTCGGCGCCGACGCCGAACGACTTGAGGGAGTCGTGGTCGAACTGGATGACCTTCGCGCTCTTCTTGCCGAGCAGGATGTCGATGATGTGCCCGGCGCCGAACTTCTGGCGCCGTTCCCGGTCGAGCCGGACGATGACGGACAGGACCTTCTGCGCGGGGACGGTCGCGTCCCACGATTCGGGCGGTGTCAGGCACGTGTCGCAGTTTCCGCACGGTTCGGCCGACTGGCTGAAGTAGTTCAGGAGCTGGACGCGGCGGCATTCGACGGTTTCGCAGAGCGCGAGCATCGAGTCGAGGTGGGTGGCCTGGCGGCGGCGGAACGCGGCGTCGCCCTCACCGCCGTCGATCATCTTGCGCAGGTTGACGACGTCCTGGAGGCCGTAGGCGAGCCAGGCGGTGGAGGGGAGGCCGTCGCGTCCGGCGCGTCCCGTCTCCTGGTAGTAGCCCTCGACCGACTTGGGCAGGTCGAGGTGGGCGACGAAGCGGACGTCGGGTTTGTCGATGCCCATGCCGAACGCGATGGTCGCGACGATGACCAGGCCGTCCTCGCGGAGGAAGCGCGACTGGTTGGCGGCGCGCGTCTGCGCGTCCAGGCCGGCGTGGTACGGGAGGGCCTCGATGCCGTTCTCGGTGAGGAACGCGGCGTGCTTCTCCACGGAATTGCGTGAGAGGCAGTAGACGATGCCCGCGTCGCCCTTGTGCTCGGTCTGGAGGAGGCGCAGGAGCTGGCGTTTCGCGTCGGTCTTCGGCTCGATCCGGTACTGGATGTTCGGGCGGTCGAAGCTGGCGATGAAGTGGCGCGCTTGTTCGAGCCGGAGGCGGGACGCGATCTCGGCGCGGGTGGCGTCGGTGGCGGTCGCGGTGAGGGCGATGCGCGGGACGTGCGGCCAGCGTTCGTGCAGGCCGGACAGCGTCAGGTAGTCGGGACGGAAGTCGTGCCCCCACTGCGACACGCAGTGCGCCTCGTCGATCGCGAACAGGGACACGTCGGCCCGGTCGAGCAGATCGATGGTCGCGGGGAGGCGGAGGCGCTCGGGCGCCAGGTAGAGCAGGTCGAGCTCGCCCGCGACGAACTGCGCCTCGACGACCCGGCGCTCGTCGAGGTCCTGCGTGGAGTTGAGGAATCCGGCCTGGACGCCGAGCGTGCGGAGGGCGTCCACCTGGTCCTGCATGAGGGCGATGAGCGGGGAGACGACGACCCCGGTGCCCTTCCGGACCAGCGCCGGGATCTGGTAGCACAGCGACTTCCCGCCGCCCGTCGGCATGAGGACGAGCGCGTCCCCGCCGCCGACCACATGCTCGATGATGTCCCGCTGGCCGTCCCGGAACGCGTCGTACCCGAACACGCGCCGCAGGACGTCGAGGGTCTCCGGGCTCTCGGGGGAAGTCATCGGCCCATACTATGAGCCGCCGCCGACACCGTCCCGGGAACTCCTACCTGTGGATAACCTCCACCAGCTCGGGGGTGATTTCGTCTAGGTCGTCCGCTATGTGGGCCGCCAGGGCGAGCGCGTCGGCGGCGGGCGGGTGCGCCGGACGGGGGACGGCGATCACCGTCATCTCCGCGGCGTGGGCCGAGCGGAGGCCGTTGGCGGAGTCCTCGATGGCCACGCAGCTCCGGGCGGGCACGTCCAGCTGCGCGGCCACGGTGAGGTACCCGTCCGGCGCCGGTTTGCCCCGGTCGACCTCCTCGGTGGACACGGTGGCGTGGAACAGCCCGTCCACCCTGAGCTGGCCGAGCACCAGGTCGATGAGGGCCCGCGGGGACGAACTGGACAGCCCGAGCGGACGGTACTCCGCCATCCGCCGGACCGCGGCCTCCGCTCCCGGCAGCAGCGGCAACCCGTCCTGGTACCGCTGGGACATCCGGTCGACCACCTCGTAGGCGACGTCCTCGGACGTGACGCCGTCGACGAGGTCGTTCGCGATGTACGCGGCCCATTCCAGGGTGCTCATGCCCATGAGGCGTTCCTGCGTGTCGGGCAGCCAGCGTCCGCCGTGCTCGGCGACGTACGCGCGCCGCACGTCCTCCCACACGGGTTCGGAGTCGATCAGGACGCCGTCCAGGTCGAACACGATGGCCTGCACGGGCATGGTCCCCTCCGCGATCCGTCTCGGTGCGCACCCGTCCGTCTCGGTGCGCGTCGCCGCGATCACTACCCGATGCGACCGGGACGGAACCGTGCGCATTGGAACGGACTAACCTGCTCTGACATGGATTAATCCGGGCGAATACGACATGGTCCAGTTTCGGTCTGGCATGGTGGAATCTCTCCGCCCCCTCCGGAGTCAACGCGCAGAGGAGAGCTGCCCATGGTGTTCCTCGGTTTTCTGCTGGTCGCGGCCGCCATCGCCATCGTCGTCGGGGTCGTCCTCGACAACACCGAGCCCGCGAACCTGATCGTCTTCGGCCAGACCGTGCCCGGTGTGAACGAGCAATGGCAGATCTTCCTCGCCGGCGCGGGCGTGGCCGTCGTGTTCTTCACCGGCATGATGCTCACCTTCATCGGCGCGGGACGCCGCGTGCGAAACCGCCGCGATCTGCGCGACCTTCGCGAGGAGCACGAGGAGTCGCTGACCACGCTGGAGATGGAGAAGCGGCGCCTGCAGCGGGAACTCGCGCGCGTCCGGCAGAACCCCGGCGCCCGTCCCGGCCCCGGGCAGGCCCCGGTTCCGCCGTCCGGTCCGGGCGGCCATGTGGGCGGGCACCGGCGGTCTGCGCGACGGGAAACGGCCTCCGCCGTCCAGGGGACCCATATCGCTGGACGTTCGCAGATCCCGGCCAGTTCCCCGTTCTTCGACCGTCAGGACTGACCCGTCCGGCGAATCTCCTGGCAGAGACGAGCGAGTCGTTCTGGATGATGAGCAGGGCGTTCGCGCTAATCGCCGCGCAGAGGGATGACGGGTCCGGTTCGCGCCGACCAGGATCGTAGTGTGCGGATTCTTCTCAAGGTGGGCATCACCGCGGTCGCCCTGTGGGTCGCCACGGTGCTGATCGGCGGCATCTCGGTCGACGGCGACACGGGCGCTCGCCGCGCCCTCACGCTCGTCGCCGTGGCCGCCATCTTCGGCCTGGTCAACACCTTCATCAAACCGGTCATCAAGACGCTCGGCTGCGCCTTCTACGTGCTCACGCTCGGCCTGATCGGCCTCGTTGTGAACGCCCTGCTGCTCTGGCTCACCAGCGAGCTCGCAGGGGAGCTCGACCTGCCGTTCCACGTCGACGGCTTCTGGCCGGCCTTCTGGGGCGCCATCGTCGTCGGCGTGGTCGGCTGGCTGCTCCACCTTGTCGTCCCCGAGAAGCACGAGAGGCACGAGAGGTCCAGGAAGGACGACAAGAAGAGGGACTGACCCGTCAGCGCACGTCCACGAGATGTGGAGCGGCGCTCGCGGCGCGCTCGAACGGGCCGGCCTCCAGCCTCCCGGCGGGCGCGTCGGCGTATTCGCGGTAGTCCGGTGGACGGACGCCCGGCGCGCTCACGAGGATCCAGCGACGCGTCCGGACGGCGCCGATGAGGAACTCCGCGTCCGTGAGCGCCCCCGCGTCCGCGACGATCAGCGCGTCGAACTCCTCGTCGCGGGCGGTGAGGCCGACCCCGGTGGGCGTCCCGACGACGAGGTCGGCGGTGCGGAGCAGGACGTCGCCCTCCGCTGTCCGCCGGCCGTTCGTGTAGGCGGTGAGCTGCTCGATGCGGGCCATCGCGCGGCGCTGGTGGGCGGGAACGGCGTCCGGGTTCTCGGCGGGATCCGAGCCGCAGATCTCCAGGACGTTCTCCCGCGACCGCGCCTCCGTCGTCTCCGCCGTCTCCAGATCGGCCTCCCGGGCGGACAGTTCCGCCGCGGCCTCGGTGATGTGGCGTTCGAGCGCCGCCTGCGTGTCCGCCGCCCGGGCCGCGGCGGCCTCCGCGTCCGACCGGGCCTGCCGCGCCGCCGCCAGGGCCTCCTCGCGGGCCGTCCGGGCGGCGTTCACCCGCTGCTCGATGGCCTGCGCGGCCTGCTGCGCGGCGTGCGCGCGCCTGCCCTCCTGGTTCGCCTTCTCCACCGCCGCCGACGCCAGCCGCGCCTGCTCCTGGTGCTCGCGGCCCGCGGTCTCCCGCTCCGTCGCCAGCCAGGTCAGCTCCGTCCCGAGCCGCTCCTGCGCTTCCTGCGCCTGCTGCAGCCGCGCCCCGCCCTCTGACACGAACGACGCCAGCCCCCGCCGCACCCGCTCCGCGTGCTCGGCCGCCTCCTTGGCGTCCCGTGCCCGCTTCGCCGCCTCGTCGGCCTCGCGCGTCCGGGCCTTGACCTCGGCGCGCACGCTCCGCAGCTCGGACGGCGGCGACGCGACGTGCAGCCGCTGCCCGAGCGTCATCTTCCGGCGTACCGCCGACAGCGCCGACTCCGCCGAAACCAGCCGGTAGTACGCGGCGTGCCCTTCGGCCGCCGCGTCCGCGTCCGCGGCCGTCAGCCGGTGCGCTTCCTCTGCCGCCCCTGGGAGCGCCTCCCGTGCGCGTGCCAGCTCGTCCGTGAGCGATGCCTCTGCTTGCCGTGCGCCCTGCAATTCGGCCTGCGCCGTCTTGGCGCGTTCGTCGAGCTGGACGCAGCGCGCGTAAGAGGCGTCGGCCGTCCGGGTCACCGCGTTCGCCTCGGCTGCGGCCTCGTCCGCGATCGTCCGCAGCCGCTCCGCCTCCGCGCGGGGACCGGCCAGCTCCGCCTCCGCCTCCTCCTGGACGGCGGTGAGCCGCTCCGCCTCTGCCTCCGCCCGGGCCGCCGCCTGCTCGGCGGTTTCCGCGATGTGCCGCGACTCCTCGATCGTGCCGGTCAGGGCCGCCCGCTCCGCGTCCAGCGCCTCGCGACGACGCAGGTTCTCGGCCTGGACGGCCTGCAGCGCCGCGGAGTCCCTCGGCCACTGCTCCAGCCACATCAGCCCGCGCCGCAGCAGCCGCGCCTCCGTCTCCCACGACAGCCGCCACGCCTCCCCCACCGGCCGCAACGCCGCCGACCGCACCCGCGTCTCCGGCGCCGACGGCCCTTCCACCGGGACGATCGGCTCCCCTTCGGGCGCTGCGGGAAGCGGCTCAGCCCGTGTCGCCCCTGCCTCCGCTTCCACTGCGGCGGTGTCGCTTGCCTCGGTTTCGGTCGCGATCTCAGGTTCGGACGGTCCGGTCAGGGGCTTGAACTCGACCGTCCCGTTGGATCCGTGCTCCCGCACCGGCGACGGCTCGGGGATCGCCTCGTCGTCCACCGGCGGCAGGGCCTGCGTCTCCACCGAACGAGCCTCCGCCGTCGCCGGCTGCGTCTCGATCATCAGGGAGAACACCTCGGGATCGTCCTCCAGGCGCCGCAGCAGCTCGGCGGCCCGCTCCGGCGTGGGCGCGACCAGCAGCGCCCGCCCGTCCGCCGCGGTCAGCTCCTTGACGCACGCGTGGACGACGTCGTCACCGTCCTCCGCCTGGACGAGCCGGAGCAGCTCCGTCTCCTCCAGCGTTCCAGGCGCGACGAGGAACCGGGCCATGACCTCCCAATCGCCTGTGATCCGCTCTTCGCGCAACGCCCGCAAGGCCGCGATATGCGGCGTCCAGCCGACCGGAGGAACGTCCTCGGGCACCTCTTTCAGGCGCGCGTCGAGTTGCTCGTAGTACGCGGTCAGCGACCCGTATACGTCTTCGACCAGGTCACGTCCGCCCCAGCCGTCCTCGGGGAGCTTCGTCCCGAGCGGCGGCGTCTCTCCGATCTCCGGCAGCGGCATCGTCCCGAACCCCGCCCGAGGATCCAGCAGCGCCTCGTCGTCGGTGGCCGCGTCCGTCACGTCGTCATCAGCGGCCGGCAGATCGGGCGCCGTCTCCGCGTCGGTGGTCGTCTCGTCGCGCAGATCCGAGTCGGCGACATCGGGGAGCGGTTCCTCGGTGGCCTCCGGTTCGGTGACGGAGGCGTCGTCGGTGGTCGGCAGGCCGGGGGCCGTGTCCTCGCGCAGCTCCGCGTCGGCAGCGTCGGAGGGCGGTTCTTCGACGGCCCCCGATTCGGCGACCCGCACGTCTTCGTCCGGTTCGTCCGGAGACGTGTCGGACGGGTCGTCGGGCAAGGGGAAGGTGACGGTCGGGATTTCGGACTCGGGGACGTAGGCGGGCGCAGGCTGCCCATGCTCGGAGGTCTCCGGGCTCTCGCCCTCGGGCCCGTTGCTTCCTGTGGGTTGCTTCACCAACGTCATCCCGTCCCAGTTCGACCGCCCGGGGCCGTATTTTCCCCTTCTGCCCGGGACTAACGTCTCACAGGTGAGCGATCACCGGTGGCCCGCCAGCACGGCGTGATGATCTTCACCGTCGCGGGCCTGCGGGTCCGGGTGGACGAGTGCGCCGGACAGGCGGGGCAGCGCGTGCAGCAGGCTGTGCTCGGCCTCGACCGCGATCTGATGCGCGCGGACGACGCTGGACGCTGGGTCGACGACGACAGCGCACTCGGCGCGGAGCCGGTGACCGGTCCAGCGGAGCCGGACATCACCCACCGCCAGGACACCCGGTGTCGACGAGAGAGCGGCCTCGGCACGGTCGACCAGGGCGGGGTCGACGGCGTCCATGAGACGGCGCCAGACCTCGCGGGCCGTCTGCCACAGGACGGTCAGGATCGCGAGGGTGATCAGCAGTCCAACGACGGGGTCGGCCCACGGCGCGCCCAACGCGATACCAGCGGCGCCCAGAAGAACAGCGAGGGATGCGAATCCATCGGTACGGGCGTGCATGCCGTCCGCGACAAGGGCGGCGGATCCGATCCGCCGTCCGACACGCATGCGGTACCGCGCGACCAGCTCATTGCCCACGAACCCGATGAGCGCGGCGCCCGCCACGGCGGCCACGTGATCCACAGGCTGTGGATGAGCGAGGCGCTGGACGGCCGCGTACCCGGCGGCCGCCGCGGACGCCGCGATGGCCAGGACGATGACCACCCCGGCCAGGTCCTCGGCGCGTCCGTACCCGTAGGTGTAGCGGCGGGTCGGCGGACGCCTGCCGAGGACGAACGCGATACCCAGCGGAACGGCGGTGAGCGCGTCGGCCGCGTTGTGGAGCGTGTCGCCGAGCAACGCCACCGACCCGGTGAACACGACCACCACCGCCTGAAGGGCGGTGGTCGCGCCCAGTCCCACGAGGGAGATCCACAGCGCACGCATCCCCTGCGCGCTCGCTTCCATCGCCGAGTCCACCTTGTCGCCCGCCTCATGCGAATGAGGCCGCAGCACATGAAGCACCCGCCCCACAAACCC
>NZ_SMKT01000364.1 GCF_004348735.1 Actinomadura sp. KC06 | reverse complement strand
CCCCCACGACATCCAGATGACCGTAGAGGTAGTTGGGGGCCTCTACGGTCATCTGGATGTCGTGGGGGTGGCTTTCGCGGAGGCCGGCGGTGCTGATGCGCATGAGCTGGCCGCGTTCCTGCAGTTCGGGGATCGTGCGGGTTCCGGCGTACCACATCGACTGGTGGAGGCCGCCTACGAGCTGGTGCGCGACGTTGGCGAGCGGGCCGCGGTAGGGGACCTGGCCTTCGACGCCCTCGGGGATCAGCTTCTCCTCGGCGCTGACGTCGGCCTGCGCGTAGCGGTCCTTGGAGAAGGAGCCGCCGCGCTCCCGGTTGCGCATGGCGCCGAGCGAACCCATGCCGCGGTACGACTTGTACTGCTTGCCGTGGACGAAGATCAGCTCGCCGGGGGACTCCTCGACGCCCGCGAGGAGGGAGCCGAGCATGACCGTGTCGGCGCCCGCCACGATCGCCTTCGCGATGTCGCCGGAGTACTGGAGGCCGCCGTCGCCTATCACCGGGACACCGGCCTCGCGGGCGGCGCGGGCCGCCTCGGAGATCGCGGTGAGTTGCGGGACCCCGACGCCCGCGACGATCCGGGTGGTACAGATGGAACCCGGTCCGACGCCGACCTTGACCGCGTCCGCGCCCGCTTCCACCAGGACCTTCGCGCCCGCGTAGGTGGCGATGTTGCCACCGACGACCTCGACGCCCGCGTTCGATTTGATCGTGGCGATCGTGTCGGCGACGCCCTTGGAGTGGCCGTGCGCCGTGTCCACGATGATCACGTCGGTGCCGGCGTCGATGAGGGCCTGCGCGCGGCGGATCGCGTCCTCGCCGACGCCGACGGCCGCGGCGACGAGGAGCCGTCCGTCGGCGTCCTTGGTGGAGTCTGGGTACTGCTCGCTCTTGGTGAAGTCCTTGGTGGTGATCAGGCCCTTGAGGCGGCCGTCGGCGTCCACCAGCGGGAGCTTCTCCACCTTGTTGCCGGCCAGCAGCCGGAACGCCTCGTCGCGCGTCACGTCCACCGGCGCCGTGACCAGCGGCATCGGCGTCATGACCTCGCGCACCGGACGGGACGGGTCGGACTCGAAACGCATGTCCCGGTTCGTCACAATGCCGACCAGGACGCCCCGAACGTCGGTCACCGGCACGCCCGAGATCCGATAGCGGGCGCAAAGTTCCTCGACGTCGGCGAGCGTCGCGTCCAGTAGGCACGTCACAGGGTTGGTGATCATCCCGGCCTCGGAGCGCTTGACCCGGTCGGCCTGCTCCGCCTGCTCCTCGATCGACATGTTCCGGTGCAGGACGCCGATGCCGCCCTGCCGCGCCATCGCGACCGCCGTGCGGGCCTCGGTCACCGTGTCCATCGCCGCGGACACCAGCGGGATGCGCAGCGAGATCCTGCGGGTCAGCCGGGTCGTGGTGTCGGCCTCGCCGGGCTGCAGGTCGGAGTAGCCCGGCAGCAGGAGCACGTCGTCGAAGGTCAGGCCCTGCGGGAGGAACTTCTCGGGCTCGGCGGGGTTCATGACTACCTTCCCGTAAGTGGTGGCGGTATCGGGCCAGGTCACGGCGACCCTGTACCCATGGTAGGGCGTGAACCCGCGGCCGGACGGGCTTTGCCGACGGCGGCCACGTGGCCTTGATGACATCACGCAACAAGGCCGACGGCCCTGTACATTCCCGCTGGCGCGCACGCCCCGTGATTGTTCACGCACAGAGAAGACAGGGGGGTGCACCGCGTCGGGCGCGTAGCAGTAGCGTGGGTGTGTGCACGACGATGCTCCGCTCGACCCGTTCGCCGGGGACCCGGAGGACCCGGCGGCGGCGCTCGGCGACCCGGGCGACGACACCGCTCCGCTCAGTGTGACGGAGCGGGAGGACGTGCTGGCCGACCTCGCCGACCTTGAGGTCTTCAGAGCCCTGCTGGAACCGCTCGGCGTGCGCGGGCTCACCGTCGACTGCGGCGACTGCGGCAAGCTCCACTACATCGACTGGGAGCTCCTGCACGGCAACCTGCGCCACCTGCTCGACGAGGGCCTGCGGGAGGAACTTCTCGGGCTCGGCGGGGTTCATGACTACCTTCCCGTAAGTGGTGGCGGTATCGGGCCAGGTCACGGCGACCCTGTACCCTGTCT
>NZ_SMKT01000363.1 GCF_004348735.1 Actinomadura sp. KC06 | reverse complement strand
ACCCACCCCAGAGCCGACCGGCCCCCCGACGTTGTTCTAACCCCCATCCACCTGAGCCAAGCCCCAGCACCGCTCAGGCGGGTATGGCGGTTGGACAGGGTCATTACCGACCCTTGTCCTGGCCCACTTCAACTTCCATACCCAGAGGCGCGGGTCCCTGAGGCGCGCGCTCGAGGCTTAAGCCTGGGGTCGTCTCGGCCGATGAAGACCGTCATCTTTCGCAACCAGCCGCATGTTCGTGCTCGCCGTCCCTCCAGGCACCATCCCCCGCGCGCCTTGCCGCAGGTCTGACGGAACGCCACCGCCGCCCGGCCATGCCGGTCGAAAGGGTCAGAAGGGCACCATCCGGGTAAATGAAGGTGCGTCCTCGCCGGAAGGAGAGACACGTCATGCTGGTCCGGGAGGCGATGACCTCGCCCGTCGTCACGATTCCGCCGTCGGCCACGGTTCGTCAGGCCATCCGCGTCCTCCACGAGCACGACGTGACCGCGCTGCCCGTCGTGGACGAGTCAGGCCGGCTGGCGGGAATCGTCAGCGAGACAGACCTCCTGCACGACGTTTTCGAGCATGACCCCAGAGCGCTCGCCCGGACGGCCGCCACCGCAGCGGCCCCGCCCCCGCGTCGCGTGGCGGAGGTCATGACCCGCGACGTGGAGATCGCCCAGCCCAACACGGACATCGCCGTGCTCGCCGAAACGATGATGAAGACGCGGATCAAGAGCGTCCCGGTCCTGGCCGGTTCCGACATCGTCGGGATCGTCACACGCCGCGACCTCATCGCGATCCTGGCCCACGACGACGTCCGCATCCGTGACGATGTCCTGGCCGCGATCGCTGAATACGGACCAGAAGCCTCGCAGTGGGACGTATCAGTGCGAGACGGCGTGGTCGAGTTGCACGGTCGCGCGGACACGTCCGCAAAGCGGCTCGCCGACATCCTCCCGCAGACAGTCCCAGGCATCACCCACGTCACGATCCGAGACTGAGGTCCGATCTCCACGCCCCGGCCCGGTCCACTCCAGCACGCCACCCACCCCCACCAAAGGACCCAAACACAACACCAGTTGCAACCATGCTCGCCTGCCCAACTATCGGCCGGGCGCGATGGCAGCAACCGTTCGTGTGGGGCTACTTGGAGGCCTTGGCGCGAGACTTCGACTTGCGCGGTCGCTTCTTCGATGGGGCCTCCGCCTTGGAAGCCTTCGGAGCCTTGGCCGCCGCCTTGCCCTTCTTCGATACCTTCTTCGCGTCCGCGCCCTTCTTCGACTTCTTCCCGGGCTTCTGTCCGTTCTTGGCCGCCTTAGAGGACGGCGGATCGACAACGACGCTCACCGCCGTATCCGGCGCGGCGGCCGCCGCCACGGCTGGTTCGGCGGCGGTGGCCTCCACAACCTGCTCTTGGAGGACGGAGGGACCGCTCTCGGCGACACGATTCCGGAACGTCTGCCCGGACCGGAACCGCGGCACCTCGGCGGCGGGCACCTCGATCGGAAGGCCGGTGCGCGGATTGCGGGCATTGCGGGCCGGACGGGACAGGCGGTCGAACGTGCCGAATCCGGTGACGATGACCCGTTCCCCGGCGGACACCCGTTCCATCACGGTCTCGACCACGGCGTCCACGTGCCGGCGGGCGGCGGCCTCGTCGCTTCCCGCGCGTTCCGCCACGGCTCTGACCAGTTCGCTGCGGTTCATGCGCCATGCCCTCCACTGCTGTGATATGTACGGCACAGCGTAGACCTGCATGATGTTCCGGACCCGGACATCCGCGCCGGATTCAGCATGTCTTCCAGCCCACACCGCCGACCGCACCGACCTCGGCACGCCGCCGTGCAGTCGGCAAATCCATCGTCCGCCTGAACGAACGTCGCAAAGACCGGCGCCCTGGCCGACCCCGCCCACGAAACACCCGGAGGACGTCTCAGCCACGTCCTCGACATCCATCCACCGCCACCTCGCACCCTCAAGAAGTGTCACGCACGCCCTGACACACCACACCCTCACCACGTTCCCGCTCACCCCTAGACCGGGCCCCATTGACGTGCCCCGCGCCTCCCCAGGCCGACCCTCATCTCACCGGTAACCTCGGGGAATGGCATCGCGCCCCTGTTCATCCACTCCCACGCTCAGTCGCCATAGCGGAGGGCGGCGCGGGGCTTGGCGGAGGCGGGTCCGGCGGGTACCGGGGC
>NZ_SMKT01000362.1 GCF_004348735.1 Actinomadura sp. KC06 | reverse complement strand
TAAGAGACAGGCGCTGGGGGCGGGCGGCGCGGGGGCGGCCGTCACGCTGGCGTTCACGCACGACAGCACCGTCTACTCGAGCCCGACCGCGGTGACGGGGACGTCCGCGAAGGGCGGCACGATCGCGCAGGTGGCCGCCGCCGTGCAGCCCAGCGTCGTGTCGATCCAGGCGCAGACGCCGAACGGGACGAGCGGCGGCTCGGGCGTCGTCCTGCGCTCGGACGGCGTGATCCTCACCAACGCGCACGTCGTGGCGGACGCCGGTCAGGTGGCGGTGAAGTTCGCCGATGGACGAACCGCGTCCGCGAAGGTCCTCGGCTCCGACTCCGGCGCGGACGTCGCCGTGATCAAGGCGGACAACGTGTCCGGCCTCAAGCCCGCGACGCTCGGGAACAGCGACGCCCTGGCGGTCGGCGACACGGTGCTGGCGGTCGGGAGCCCGCTCGGCCTGGACGGCTCGGTGACGTCCGGCATCGTCAGCGCCCTGGGCCGCGAGGTCCGCGAGGGCGGCCAGGAGCCGCAGCTCCCACCGGGCCTGCGCGGGCAGCTGTCCCAGCAGCAGGAGACGGTGATCAAGAACGCGATCCAGACGGACGCCGCCATCAACCCCGGCAACTCCGGCGGCGCGCTGGTGAACTCGGCCGGTCAGGTGATCGGCGTCAACACCGCCATCCTCACGGCCGGGAACGGCAACGGGAACATCGGCGTCGGGTTCGCCATCCCGATCAACTCCGCCAAGAAGACCGCCGACGCGATCGTCGCCGGTTCCAAGGTCTGACCTGGGACGCCGTCCGGCCGAGCTCTGGGGGGAGCGGGCGGACGGACGGCGGACCCGGGCAGTGGTCCCTTCCGGCCGGGCCGGGCTCGGGAGGGACCGGGCAAGGGAAAAGCGGCCGCGTGACCCACACACGGGGCCACGCGGCCGCAACCCGCCCAGGCGACGCAACCCGCCCAGGCCGACGCGCCCCGCTCAGGCGGACGCGTCCCGTTCAGGCCGACGTGACCGTGATCGAGGGGCGCCGCTTCATCTTCGCGAGCATCCTTCGGGTCGTGAACAGGTAGTACTCGCGCGGCAGCGTCCGGACCCGCAGCGGAAGCCGCGGATACACGACGGCGAGCGCCCCGACCAGCATCCGGAACCGCCGCTCCCGCCTGGCGTCCCATTTCCAGCCGTACTGCTCCCGGATCGGCGCCGGCATCAGCCCCGCCGTGATCAGCCGGATCGCCATCAGCCCCGGCGCGTTCACCGGCCCGCCCGGCAGCCGCGGATGCATGACCTGCTCCGCGATGGCCCGCGACGCGTCGGTGATCTTCAAGTTCTGGATCATGTCGGCGTAGTACTCGCGGAACTGCGGATACGTCTCCGGCATCCGCTCCTCCGGGCAGCCGAGGATCGTCGCGTAGATCTTGGCCTGCTGGTAGAACTCCTCAAGTTCCGCATCATCGAGCGTCCGCCGGAAAAGGGCCTGGTAGAACTGCGAAGCCACCGCGAACAGCGTGGACGCCACCCACACCTGCAGCTCGGGATCGTTCGCCTCGTACCCGGGCCCGGTGACGCTCTCGTGCCCCTTCCGGACGAGCGCGCTGAAGACCTCGGCCTCCTCCCGCGTCCCGAACTGGACCGCGTACAGCCACCCCATCGTGTTCCGCAGCCGCCGCAGCGGATCGTCGGCGGTGTAGCTGTGGTCGTACACCCCCTGCGCCACCTTGGGATGCGCGGTCTGCAGCAGGGACGCCGCACCGCCCGCCGCGATGAGCGCCCCCTCCCGCGAGATGACGCGGATGAGGTCGTCGTCCTCGAAGAGTCCTTCGGTCATGGCGCCCAGTGTAAGTAAGTACTTGCAGTTGCCGCCAGTCCCGCGTTACTCAGGCGACAAGATCGCTTCTACCCTGCGACAATGAGGACATGCCCGACGAGGTCCACGTCCGCGGCTCGGTCTCCATCCCGGAGTCCGAGCTGAGCTGGCGTTTCTCCCGTTCCTCGGGTCCGGGCGGGCAGCACGTCAACACCAGCGCCACGGCCGCCGAGCTCTCCTTCGACGTCGCGAACTCCCCGTCCCTCCCGGAGCCCCTCAAGTCCCGCGCCCTGGAACGCCTCTCGACCCGGCTGGTCCGGGGCGTCCTCACCATCCGCGCCGAGGAGTACCGCTCCCAGCAACGCAACCGCGACGCCGCCCGCACCCGCCTCGCCACCCTCCTGGCCGAGAAGCGCAACGCTGTCGACCACCACGGCCACGAGGCCCAGGCCCGCCGCCAGGAC
>NZ_SMKT01000361.1 GCF_004348735.1 Actinomadura sp. KC06 | reverse complement strand
ACGTCGCTCAGGTCGAACCTCCAGCCTGGAAAGTTCTCGCGCAGGGACTCCAGGTCCTCCATGCGTTCCTCGCGCGACCCGCCGGACGTGAGCGCCGCGAGGTCGACGGCCTGGCTCATGAGACGCTCCAGCACCCCGGAGTTCTTCGCCTCGGCCACCGGGTGCCCGCCGATCCAGTCGTCGGAAGGGTCGCGCATGGCGAGCCACGGGACGGGCTTGCTGTCGACGTACTCGATCCGCCACCCGGGGTGCTCCTCGCGGAGCCGGGCGGCGCTCTCGGATATGGTCATCGTCAGCCGGACCTCGTTTCCGGTCAGGCCCCGGACCCCCGGCGTTCGCCCGCCGGCCGGGGCCGTCTTCGTGTCTTGCGACACCTTTCGACCACCACGAGACCGTGTCCGGCGTTAGCGTGGAAGGCGTTGATTGTTGACGCCCCGGTTCAGTCAACGGAAATAACAGGCACACCGGCGCGAAACGGCGGGAGCGATGACCGGCGAGACGTTCGGCGAGCTGCTCCGACAGATCATGACCGAGCGTGGGATCGGCGTTCGCGCGCTGGCCAGGCAGGTTCCGTGCGACCCCGCGCACATCTCCAGGCTTCGGCAGGGGCACATCGGCATCTCCGAGCGGATGGCCATCCGGCTCGACGAGATCCTCCAAGCGGGCGGCCACCTCGTTGATCTCGCCGAGTCAACACCGGACTCAGTGAGTCCTGGACGAGCCGACGACGACAATGAGGACGTGGACCGCCGAACTCTTCTTGGCCTCATGGCCACATCCGCCGCCACCAGCTCGCTGGCTCGTGACGCCGAGCCACTGCGCGACGCGTTCGAGGCCGCCGTCGCCGCGGACGCCAGCGACCGCGACGCCAGCACCTGGGAACGCGTCGCGCACGACTACGCCCGAGAGGTCGGCTGGTCCTCCGCTGCAGTCCTGCAGCAGGAGCTGACGGCCGACTTCGCCGAACTGACGCGCCTGCTGCCAGCCGGCCGAGGGACCGCGCGAACCCGGCTGGTCCACGTGGCCGCGCAGCTCGCCGCGCTCATGGCGATCAACTTGACCAACCTGGGCGAGGGCCGGTCCGCGCGCCGCTGGTGGCGCACCGCCGCCCGCGCCGCCGACCAGACCGGCGACCACACCGCCGCCGCCCTTGTCCGTGGTCGCGCCGCCGTGTTCGCCCTCTATGCCGACGCGCCCCGCCTGTCAGCCGTCGAAGCGGCCGAGGAGGCGATCGCGGTAGGGCAAGGCGTCCCCTGTGCCGGCGTCGCCTCCGGGCACGCCGCCAAGGCCCAGGCCCTCGCCGAACTCGGCCGCCACGACGAGGCAAGCGACGCGCTCGACGACCTGCGCGGCGTGTTCGAGCAGCTGCCCGACGCGGTACGCACAGACCGCGGCAGCCAATGGGGCTGGTCGAACGGCCGTCTCCTCTACGTCACCAGCCTGGTTCACACCTGCGCCGGGAACGTCGAGTCGGCGATGGCCGCCCAGGACGCCGCGCTGGCCCTCTACCCCCGCCGGAACTGGCAAGCCCGCGCGCAGGTCGAGATGCACCGGGCCGGTGCCCTGATCCGTGCCGGAGACGTCGACGAGGGCGCACATCACATGGCGCGGGTGCTGGAGAGCCTGCCGGCCGAGCAGCGCAGCGACGGGCTCCTGCGGGGCAGCGCGCTGACCTCACTGCGACTGGCGGCGCCCGCTCAGGCCAGGCGGCCCTCGATCCAGCAGGCACGTGAACTACTCGCATCAACGGGAGACCGATGACCTCGGACCTCACCTTCACCCGCCACGACCCCGCCGACGCCGAGAACATCCTCGGCAGCGTGATCGTGCCGGTCTACATCGCTTCCCACCAGGACGTGATCGACCAGCCGTTCTACTCGGCCGAGCGGTTCGCCGAGCGGTTCCCCGGCTACGCCAAGGCCCCAGGGTTCGAGATCGTCATCGCCCGTATCGGCGGGCAGCCAGTCGGGCAGGCGTTCGGGTACGCGCTGCCGGTCAACGCCCGCTGGTGGGACGGGCTGACCACGCCGGTCCCGGACGGGTTCACCACCGAGACCGGGTCGCGGACGTTCGCGTTCAACGAGCTGATGGTCGTCCCCGAGCGGCAGGGCAAGGGGGTGGCGCACGCCCTTCACGATGCCCTGCTCGGCGGCCGTGCCGAGGAGCGGGCGACGCTGCTGGTCCGCGAGGACAACGAGTCCGCACGGCGCGCCTATGCGCGGTGGGGCTGGCGCAAGGCCGGCAAGGCTCAGCCGTTCCCCGACTCTCCGCACTTCGACGTGATGATCGTCGAACTGCCGCTGCACGGTGCCCTGCCGTAGATGCACCTCCCCAGAGTTCCCCAAGCCTTACCGGCGATGCACAT
>NZ_SMKT01000360.1 GCF_004348735.1 Actinomadura sp. KC06 | reverse complement strand
GCCCCGGTTGCACTAACCCCGCCACAAGATCGCCCAACCGCCCTCCTCCTCACCGCGTCCCTGGCCACCGCACCTGCACAAAGCGAACATCAGCCCACCGAAGAGCCTCAGTCGACCTTGGGCCCTCTCTTCGCGTCGACGAAGTAGCTGTCGTGCTCGACGAAGAACCGGTTCCGCTCCTCCTCGCTGAGCCCGGCGACCGCGCCGATCCCCTCGAAGTAGCCCTCCCTGGGCGCGCCGGGCGTGAACAGCATCAGGAACGAGGCCGGTTCGTCCGACCGGTTGTAGAACGAGTGCAGCCCACCCGGCGGGACGTAGAGGAAGTCGCCCTTGGTCCCCTCCACCCAGCGTTCCCCGTCGAACAGCGACACCGTCCCGTCCGTCACGAAGAACGATTCGGACATCGTCCTGTGGAAGTGGGTGCCCGTACCGGCGCCCGGCGGCAGTCCGACCACGTTGTAGAGGCCGAACTCCCCGTCCGTGGCCGCGCCGTGCTCGCGTCCCGTCGGCCGTCCGGTAGCCAGGTAGTACGTCTTCATCCCGGACGGCGACGCGAGTTCCGGCTCCACGTCCGCCGGCCTGAACACGGCGCTGATCTCACCGTCGTCCCCGAAGTACCGGGGCTGGGGATATGACATGTTCATCTCCTCGATAGGCGTCCTGGGAATCAGAACACGCCTTCCCTGGCGGACACCGGGGCACACCCCTTCACAAGGGCCGACGAGGAGCGCGCAATGAACGACCGGTTACAGCGCCGCCTAGGCGTGTTCGACGCGATCGTCATCGGCCTGGGGGCGATGATCGGCGCAGGCATCTTCGCCGCCCTGCCCCCCGCCTCGCGGGCCGCGGGATCAGGGCTCCTCCTCGGGCTGGGTGTGGCCGCCATCGTCGCCTACTGCAACGCGACGTCCTCAGCACGGCTGGCCGCCCGCTACCCCGAGTCCGGCGGAACCTACGTCTACGGCCGCGAACGCCTAGGCGACTTCTGGGGCTACCTGGCCGGATGGGCCTTCATAGTCGGCAAGACGTCGTCCTGCGCAGCAATGGCGCTGACCGTCGGCACCTACGTCTGGCCCGCCCACCCCCACACCATCGCAGTAGCCGCCGTACTACTCCTCACAGGAGTCAACTACGCAGGCGTACGAAAATCCGCCTGGCTGACCCGCGTCATAGTCGCCATCGTCCTGACAACACTCACGGCAGTAGTCGTCGCTTGCCTAACCTCCACCGCATCCACTCCAACCCATCTAGACCTGACCTCAGACACAAACCCCACCGGCGTCCTACAAGCAGCGGGCCTCTTGTTCTTCGCCTTCGCCGGATACGCCCGCATCGCCACCCTCGGCGAGGAGGTCCGCGACCCGGCACGCACCATCCCCCGCGCCATCCCAATCGCCCTGGGCATTACCCTCGCGATCTACGCAGCAGTCGCAGTGGCCGTCATAACCGTCCTAGGCTCCACCGCCCTGGACACAGCTACGGCACCACTGGCCGACGCCGTCGACAAGGCAGGCCACCCCGCCCTGGCCCCCGCCGTACGCACAGCAGCAGCCATAGCCGCACTAGGCTCACTGCTCGCCCTGATCCTGGGCGTCTCCCGCACCACGCTCGCGATGGCCCGCGACCGCCACCTCCCGCACACGCTGGCCGCCGTCCACCCCCGTCACAAGGTCCCGCACCGCGCTGAGCTGACCATCGGCGCCATAGTCGCGCTCCTGGCCGCAACACTGGACCTCCGCGGCGCCATCGGCTTCTCGTCCTTCGGCGTCCTGGCCTACTACGCCATCGCGAACGCGTCCGCCTGGACCCTCACCGCAGACGAGGGCCGTCCACCCCGCGTCATACCTGCCATAGGCCTGCTCGGCTGCGTCGCCCTGGCCCTCGCGCTACCCCTCTCGTCCGTGATCTCCGGGGCCGCCGTCCTGGTCGTCGGCGCCGCCCTCTACGCCCTACGCCGCACCGAGCATGGGCCACGACCTACCGGGTAGGGGACGCCCACAACAAACCGGAGGAGGCAACCGATGAGCATGACCCAGGAGAGCGGCGACGTCACCGGCACGAAGGACAAGGACTACAACCTGATCTGGTTCGTCGAGCAGTGCTTGAGCAACGCGCTGCGGCTGGAGACCTACATCGCCGACGCCGAACGCGCCGGCGACTCCGAACTGGCCGACCTGTTCCGCCGCGCCCAGGCCGAGAGCCGCAAGGGCGCCGAACAGGGCAAGGACCACCTACGCCGCCGCATGGCCAACGCCTGACCCCCGCACACCTCCACCCCGGCGCCGCCCACCCCGCGGCGCCGGACCGCTAAACAAGGCACAACAATCGCCCCATGCCTGGTCACAGCCCCGCTGGCAAGGAAAACTAGATACATGCCCGGCCCACCGGCCCCCAGACGAGACGCGCGCCCGAGCCCGTCCCGCCCAAGCGCAACGCGCCCAAAACAGACCCACGCGCCCAAGGGACAGACCCCAAC
>NZ_SMKT01000359.1 GCF_004348735.1 Actinomadura sp. KC06 | reverse complement strand
GCTCGGCCCGTACACCGCCGCCCCGCGCGAGCCGCTGTTTTGCAGGGAGTTGCACACAGATGATCGGGATCTTTCGAGATGGGAGGCGGACGGCCGGCCGGCGGTGTACGGGCCGAGCCGGGTCCGGCGGCGCGAGAGGCGGTAACAGCTAATTGATGCGGTCGAAGCACAAAGTCGCGAGCGTTAGCGGGACCGGGGTCGATGGGCGGTAATGCGGTAGTCGCGAACCCAGGATCAAGATCCCGACGCCTCGCGTGTAGGCAACCGCTTGTCCCCGTGGTGCACGACCATTTTCTCGGGCGGCCCTCAAAAGTTCGACGGGTCCAGCGGTCATCAGATCCGAGCGGACGTAGAGCGGTGGGGGGCGGGCAGGATCGAGCGGAAGAAAAAGTGTGGCCGTGCACTGGGGGATATCGGTGTGCAGGCCGATATGGCCGCCTCGGTCGTAGTAGACATAGGCGGCCCGGGTGGGGAACAGAGGCAGGTCCGTAATTCTCCGTAGGAGCGCGGCCAGGTCAGGGCTCTCGTGGAGGTTCTGCAGTATCTGGCCCGGATATGCGTACCGCTGCAGTCGCGGACTCGTGAGGTATCGATGGTGGTTGACCGTGTACTCGGCGATGCGGCCAATGTGGAGTGATCTAGGGCTGAGATCCACCAAACGCTGGCACCGCCACGGCTTGCCCTATCCGCGAGGCTGAGCGCTACCGTCGATTTGCCGACCCCTCCCAAGCCCGCGAGGACATGAACGTTCCCATCCGGAGCGTCCACCAGCTCCGTGAGTCGATGCATGAGCGCTTCCCGGCCTCTGACAACCGATGGGAGACGGCCGACAGGCGCGGGCAGCGAACCACGTGGCATATCGGGAAGGCCCTGGACTGGCCGGACTCTGGGGATGGAGTACGGCGGAATTGCAGGACCGCCATGGTCACCGCCATGACCCCGGAAAGAGAGCCGACGATTGAGACCCACAGTTCCATCCAAGACCCCCAGCCGGGCCGACCACCAGCCACCCCGATGCAACCGGCTGAGGCAATCCTCCTCCTGCGGCCCGGCTACGGAAAGGTAGACGGCGCGGCTCGCCCCGAACCAGGGGTTACAGCCGTCCTCGACGCATAGGACCTCCCGCGGCCGAAAGCACTGCGGCAAGCCGGGCCCACCTCATCACAGAGAACGTCGCAGACCACTGAAGCACGCGCACAGCTAGCCAGTCGGCCGGGTTCGCCGCCACACTCAGTGATACACCGGCTCCGGGACCGCGGGGACCGGTGTCCGGACCTTAGAAGAAACTTGCATCCCATCCCCGGCTCCTGGATGTCGGGACCTTGCGAGACGGGTCCGCGCGGCGGCTGGTGCTGGTGGGACGGGAGATCGGGGTTCCCGCGAGCGAGCTGAGCGGCTCTGCCTTCAGCCTGGACCACCTGTTCGTGGACGCCGACGCGGTGCCCACGCTAGTGAAGGTCAAGCGGGCCTCCGACACCCGGACCCGCCGCGAGGTGGTGGCACAGATGCTGGACTACGCCGCCAATGGATCGCGCTACTGGCCCGCCCAACTGCTTCGCCAGTCCTTTGAGGACACCTGCCGACGCGACGGCGCCTTCCCCGAAGAGATTTACCAAGGCGCTCTGGGCGGCCAGGGCCCCGACGCCTTCTGGGAGAACGTCCGGGACAACCTGCTCGCAGGACGGCTGCGCCTGTTGTTCGTCGCCGATCAGATCCCGGTCGAGTTGCGCGCGATCGTGGAATTCCTGAACAAGCAGATGATCCCCGCCGAGGTCCTGGCCGTCGACCTGCGCCGACACCGCAACGAGACTGGTCTGGGGGTGCTTGCGCCCACCGTGTACGGCAACGCAGCCGTCACTGCGAAAGGACCCTCGGCCTCCGGTCGGGGGTCCTGGACTCCGGCCGAGGGCGCCGGTGCCCGGCTGGTCAGCGGATCCGGGTCCTACCCCAGCGTGATCGCCCACTACCCGATCACCGGTCGGCGGCCCTCGACCTGGAACCTGTCCGCGCACCCTGGCGGCAGACCCGCCCTCTGGATCAACTTCGGCACCCTAGTCAACCACCTACCCGCCGACACGATCGCGGGCCTTCGCCGACGACCTGATCGCGATCCCGTCCCTCGAACCCAAAATCAGCGACGCCCGCGCCAAGGACTACGCGGCATGGCCGTCGGTCGGCATCGACGACCTCGCCGCACACCCGGACAACCTCACCACCCTCACCCGCGCACTCGACCGGCTTGCCGGCCTGACCTCGACCGAACGACATTCCCACTGAACACAGAGCAGCCCAAAGGTTCCGGCCAGACGGCTCGCCGCCCGCCGAAGCAACGCACACACATGCCGCGAAGTGTGCACGGGACTGTACAAATAACGGCGGATCTAACGATCAAGGAAGAGACGCCACATGACCGAGACCGCCGAGCCGTCCGCGACCGTGGACGAGTCCGTTGAACAGGGCCAGGACCAGGCCGTGAGGCCGGAG
>NZ_SMKT01000358.1 GCF_004348735.1 Actinomadura sp. KC06 | reverse complement strand
CTGACAGCGAACGACGGTCAACCTTCGGGCCGGCCTCTGATCGGCACAACGTCCCACCAGGTGAGACACCGCCACACCCACTCCAGGGGCCCGTACCGGGCATGCCGCAGCCACAAAGAGCTGAACGCCAGCTCAACCAGGAACACGCCTATCCCCAAGGTGACGGCCGTCCCAAAATCGGAAACCTCGGCAAAATAATCCATTGCCACAATCATCAACGTAGCTCCAACATATCCAGTCAGCGCCATCCTCCCAACGGGCGCCAACACCCCCAACACACCCCGAGCCCGCCAGCGCAATAGCAACAAAACGGCAATCACATAGGTCGCGCCCGTCACCACCCCCGCAACCGCTGCAAGCCGCGACCCCGCCTGAGAGCCACTACCAACCTGCCAGATATTCAACACAACAGCACACAAAAGGCCACCAGCGAAGACAACAACCAAACGCTTTAGGGACAGCCCCAGAAGCACCTCGACCCCGAACCGCTGCACCGCATACCCGAGCAGGAACAGTCCCGGGATCAGCAGGCTGCCACCCCCTGCGACCAGCACAGCAGCCACCGTGGCGAGACTCCCGAGCGCCAGGACTACCCGTCCCGAAAGAAACGACGCAGGCAGCAGCACAACAACACCGACGACCGCATAACTAAGCAGCACCTCATCGGGCTGAAGCAACCGATGCAAAGCACCAAATGGCACCAGAAACCCAAGCCGAGCCAGCATCACCACCCGCGGATGACGAGCCCTCTCCCCGACGACATCCAAGAACAACCCAAAACTAACCCCGAACAGAAACGAGAAGATCGGAAAGAACCTCTGATGCAAGAGCGTCTCGTACACCCAATACCCTGCACCGTCCCCCGCCCCAGCCGCTCCACTGACCCCAACGGCATTCACGACCGAAATACCAAAGAGCGCGAACCCACGAAGAACGTCCACCTCGACAACGCGCGGCCGCAGGCCGGACCTCCCCTCACGGAGCAGCCCCACCACATCACGCCCAACCCACCAAGACGACCCGTTCGGCATGCCTAAAGCCCCCCGGCACAACCGCCCCACGCCAACGGACCGCTTGACGGCCGAGACCCGCCTCACGCCGAGCTGCGATCACTCCATCCAGCCGACCTAGGTCAAGGTCACTGACAACGTCCAACCGCTCATGAAGTCCCCCACCCAGCTCAACATCAAGCGACGCCAGCCAGCTCCTCCACCGTCCGCAGGCCGCCGACGTCGCCGACAACCAACTCGACCGCACGACCACACCCGCACCAGAAGCACATCGACCTCCGACACGACAGCAAGCACTCGTCCACGCCGGCCGTCTTCTACGAACTGCCGACCCCTAGACGACACGACCCACTCGGGGAGCCATCCCTTCGCGCCGCGACGTACTTGCCCGCCACCAGCCCACCGCCCATAGCGCCGCCCCCAAGCCACAACAACACGGCCTGGCGCAGTCCCGCGCGGCGTGGCCCCACACAGGGCAGTCTGGTCAAGCAGACGGCATTCCGCCGGGACTCGAGGCAAGACACGGCGCGGTGCAACGCGACCCGCCGTAGTCCAGATGCTGTCCACCGCAGCCGCGTGCGGCACGGAGCATTGCGGGCGATGTGTCGGCCAGCGGTAGCGGCCATCCCGGACGCGCTCCGGCGCCCAGCACCCCACGGCCCGGCACAGCCCGACGGATTGGCACGGCACGGCCCAGTCCGACGCAAGCGCCAGTCAACCGGCAAGAGCTGCGACACCGCACACCAGTTGCGGCACGGCGCAGCACGGCGCAGCACGGCGCAGCACGGCGCAGCACGGCGCAGCACGGCGCGGTGAGACGCAGCGCGGCGATTGCAGCACAGGCGCTGCGCAATGAGGCACGGCGCGGGCCGCGCGGTGCAGTGCGGAGTGCGGCACAGCTCGTCGCACTGCAGCGCAGTGCTGCACAGCGCTGCACAGCGCAGCGGAGTGCGGTGCGGCGTGGTGTAGTGCCGGGCAGTGCGGCACGGAGGTGCGGCGCGGTGCGTCGGGCATAGCGCGGCGCCGCGGTGCGTCAGGGCATAGCGCGGCGCCGCGTAGTGCGGCGCCGCGTAGTGCGGCGCAACGTATTTGCCAGGCGGTGCGGCGCGGTGCAGTGCGGCACGGCGTAGCGGGTCGGCGCGGCACGACGCGGCGGCGGCACGGCGCGACGGCGTGACGTAGTGCGGCGCAGCGGGCATAGCGCGGCGGTGCGGTGCGGTACGGCGAAATGAGGCGTAGTGCGTCGCGGCGCGGCGGTTGCAGCACAGCGCAGCGCAACGAAGCGCGGCCCGGCGTGCGGCACGGCGGAGTGCGGCCCAGCTCGTCGCAGCACAGCGCGGCCGAGTGTGGCGGAGTGCGGACGGCACAGCATGGCGTAGTGCCGGGCAGTGCGGTGCGCGCGGTGCAGTGCGCGCGGTGCAGTGCGGTGCGGCGGTGCGGCGATGCGTCAGGGCATAGCCCGGTGCGGCGCGGCGTAGTGCGTCCTAGCACGGGGCAGCAGGGGCGGCGCGCGTAGTGCAGGGCGGCACGGGCG
>NZ_SMKT01000357.1 GCF_004348735.1 Actinomadura sp. KC06 | reverse complement strand
CAGCGCCAACGACGGGCTCGCCCCGATCACATTCGAGCGTCAGATGGCAGAAGCGCGGAGGACGTCAACCGCCCAGCTCAGGGCCGAAGTGGCATAACACCGTCTCCACGCTTTGAGGGGATTGACAACTGGCGCCGGTCACAGGGGCTGCCAGCCACCGGCATCCACTGGGGTCCCTGGAGCCAGGTCGGCCGCGGCCAGCACCTGGCCCAGCGCGGATTCGTCACCATCTCCCCCGCCGACGGCATCGACGCCCTGGAACGGATCCTGGCGGCCGGCTATCACCAGGTCGCTTACTCCGCAGCGGACCTCGATCGCTGGATCGCGCCCTACCCGGCGCTGCGCGAATCCACCCTGGTATCCGAAATGCTCGCCGACGGAACGGCAGACAACGCCGACTCCCCCGTGCGGGACGAACTGCTGACCGCCGACAGCGACACCGCAAAGAGGCAGATCCTCGAAACCTTCATCATCGACACAGTTCGCGACCTGCTGGGCGGAACCGCGCGACACATCGGCCGACACACCAGCATGGTCATGCTCGGCCTGGACTCCCTTGGCGCCGTGCAACTGCAGCAACGCCTGCACCGGACGCTCAAGATCGCCCTAGACCCCGGCGTGGTGTGGGTCAAGCCCACCGCCGCCGGTCTCTCCGACTGGCTCTTGCACAAGATGGGCCACCAGCAATCCGACACCGCGCAGGAACTCCCCGGAGTTCCCCAGCAACCACCAGCCCCTCGAGGCCGCTCGCGGCATGCGGACCACGACCATGGCGAACTCTGACCACCTTCCAGCCCCCGACATAACAAACACAACGGACACCGCGCCGACCCGGCGGTGGTGGCGCACACCGATCATGGGCTGGGCGCTGACCGGGGTCGTTTTCCTGACCGCTGAGACAGTGGTGATGTCACGGTGGGCCACCACCGACGCGCGGTGGTTCCCTTCCGGCCACCACGACCTGAGTCCTAGCGGGAAGACAACGGTGGGAGCCTTCCAAGCACTCAGCATCGCAGGGGTCATTCTCAGCGTCTCATGGCCCCTCTTGCAGAGCGTGAAGCAACGTGCCCTCACCATCGAGGCGATGGTGCTGATCGGCTACCTGTCTGCGTTCTGGCTCATGCCGGTGGTCAACTACAACGGTCAGACCAGCAGCCAGAGCAAGTACCTCATCGGCACCACCGACTGGGGGCCTCACATCCCCGGCTGGCACGGCCCCGACCCCGAAACACACAACCAGGCGCTGTTCGTGAGCTGGTTCGCCCTCGCCGAAGTCATGTTGTGGGTTCTGCCGACCATCTGGATTTTGCGGGTGGCCGTGCGCCGATGGCCTTACCTGTCCGGACCACGACTGGTCTTGGTCGCGCTCGCCGCATCAATGGTTGCCGAGGTCGTGCTGGAGCCGGTGATGGTCTTCTTGGGCGGCTACATCTACGTCAGCGCCGTGCCTTGGCTGACCCTGTTCGCCGGGCACTGGTATCAAATCCCCCTGTACGCGATGATCATCGCTGCCATCGTTTACGGCTTTATTCCCGGCCTCATGTGCCATTACCACCAGCACCATCCCCATGATGCCCCCATTCTACGCGGCATTCAAGCGCTACCTCCTGTCACACGGCCCTGGGTGGCGACCCTGTCCGTCGTTGGCATGGCCCAAGTCAGCTTCCTGGGATTGGCTATTAGCTACGCCGCTATCTCCGAACTCGCCGGCGTGCCCGCGACCGACCTGCCTCCGCACCTTCAGTAATGGCACCCTCACCATTGCCCACGATGAGGCTCGCTGTCGCCGTCAGCGCCAGTGTCACCGACGGTGTAGCTCGCACACGACGCTTCGCCGCCCGTCCGGCGGAATCCCGCGTGCACGACGAACACCAACGCGCGAACGCATACCGGATCAAAAGGCACGCCACCACTCATCAACGCAAGCGCAGCCCGCCGCACGGTCCGCACCGGAGGTCGGCCATGCATGATCGGTACCGGCATGATGCCACCCGTCGAGACGGACACGCCGTGGTCATCGGCGGAGGTATGGCCGGACTGATCAGCGCCCGTGTCCTCACAGACTTCTTTGACCAGGTCACGATCCTCGAACGCGCTCCAGAGGCCACCAGCCGACCCTGGCGCAGCGGAGCGCCGCAATCTCGCCACCCGCACCTGCTGCTCGCCCAGGGCCGCATAATCCTGGAGAACCTCTTTCCTGGTCTGCACGACGACCTGCGCCAGACGGGTACACCCGTGTTCGACTTCGGACAGCGCGCCGTGATCCTTACCCCCTCCGGCCTCACCCCCACCGTGGCGACCGGCATCATCTGCCAGTCCAGCAGCCGACCGCTGCTGGAAACCCTGCTGTACGCCCGCGTCCAGGCACTCCCCGGCATCGTCATCCACCGCGGCACCACGGCCACCGGCCTGTGCTACAACGCAGCGACAACGACCGTCACCGGCGTCGCCCACACCCGCCGAGGTGACCACGCCGCATCAAGCCGAACGACGACCGAGTTGGAAGCAGACCTCATCGTCGACGCCAGCGGCCGCCACTCCCGCCTGCCCGACTGGCTCGCCCACCATGGCCTGCCCCGCCCCCGCAC
>NZ_SMKT01000356.1 GCF_004348735.1 Actinomadura sp. KC06 | reverse complement strand
GGCTGAGGCGCGGGGCGAGGCGGGGGCGGGAGAAAATGGGTGTGGCGAATTTCTGTGAAATGGCCACACCGGGGGCGACGTTGCGGTAAAAGCGCGGTTCCGCGGAAAGTCGAGACCGTTGTGACGCAGATGTGACGCACATGTGACGAAGCCGCCGCGCCCGGTTCGGGGATCAGGGCCTGGACACGCAAACGGCCCCGCGTGGCGGGGCCGTGTCGTTTTCTCGGTGGCGTGCCGGGGTTCGCGATGGGAGCGTTGTGGTGGCCTGCGAACTGGCCTTGCCGGCCTGCTACGCGGCGTTGGCGCGGCGCATCCGGCGACGGCGCTCGGACGCGCGCTCGTCTTCGTTCAGACCGCCCCACGTGCCGTACTTCTCGGGCCTGGAAACCGCGTAGTCCAGGCACTCCGTGCGGACGGGGCAGCCCATGCAGATCTGCTTCGCCTTGCGCTCGCGGATCTCCCGCTCGGGCTGACGCTCACCGTCGGGACCGAAGAAGAGGACGAGGTCTTCCCCCCGGCACGCCGCGGCGTCCTGCCAGCCCCAGCTGGGACGAGGGAGGTTTGCCTGCCGACGTACCTGAGCCATGGAACACCCACCTTGATTGGTTCGAACAATTTCAGGACATGGGACGCTCGACATGCTTCAGGCGACATGAAGTCAAGAAGCGCCGAATGGTCCAACGTCTGGAGTTGCCGCTCTGTTCCCCGTCCGGTTACTCCGGAAACCTGGGGACGTGCGACAGGGAGACCCACGAATGGGGCCTCAGAGAGATTACACGAGGGCCGCCTCGTTGAGAAGGGTGAGTTCCCTAACAACGTAGGTTCTCAGGTTCTCCTCACAGTCCGGTCCACATGGGGCGGACTGCCGGACGGCCTCCACGACGATGTGGTAACGCCTCTCCCGAAGATGAACGACGGCTTCGTACCTGGTTGTTCCCGCGACGGCCCGTACCGAGACGCCCGTCACGTCGGCCAGCCCGAGCCGTCCCGCGTGCGCCCGGACGAAGTGCTCGGCGGCCTGCTCGGGCTCGGGCACGCCGGCGCGTCCGCGCAGCCTGTCGAGGACGACCTCGCCCCGCAGGTAGGCGTCCGCCGCCGCCACGGCCTCGGGCTCGCCGAGGTTGCCGTAGCAGAGCCCGTGGGGGAGGCACACCAGGTTGGCGGCGAAGCGGTCGCCGCCGACGTGCGTGGTCTCCCAGACGAGGCCGCCGAAGCGGGCGGCGAGCGTCCGGGCCAGGGGCGCTCCGGTGCGGGCGCAGCAGACGTTGCGGCGCCCGTGCGTGCAGACCAGGAAGACCGGCTCCGCCATGCGCTCCCCGAGGCCCGGGGATTGCCCGGCGGCCAGGGCGTCGAGGTCGAGCGACGCCAGCTCGGCGGGGTCGTCGAGTTCGCGCGCCTCGGCCCAGACCTCGTTCCCGCGGGAGTACGCGGCGTAGACCTGGAGGGGCGGGGTGGCGCGGCGGCGTCCGGTGCGGCGGATCAGCTGGGGCCGGACGCCCGCCCGCTTCGCGGCGCGCACCGCCTCGGCGACCGGCGCGGGCCGGGCGAGGTCCTCGACGCGCTCCGGCCAGGGCCCGGGGTGCTCGACGAGCAGCCAGGCGCCCGCCTTCTCGGTGGCGCTGGCCAGGCACGGCCGCCGGCCGGTGTGGCTTCCCGGACAGTGCTCGCAGCTGTTGCCGCGCGTCACAGTACCCCCCGTTGACCTCTGCTCAATTAGGTAAGGTTAACCTAATCCGCCGCCGCGAAACCAACGGGGTCCTCAGTTGAACGATCAGCGCAGGGCGGCGCGGGGCAGCAGCGCCTCCGCGGCCGGGCGCGCGGCCTCCCGGTCGGACGCGACGAGCCCGATCCTGGTGCGGCGGTCGAGGACGTCGGCGGCGTCGAGTGCGCCCTCGTGCCGCACCGCCCACGCCAGCTCCACGCCGAGCACCGGCAGGCCCGGCACCACCGGCTCCAGCAGGGCCGGGTCGTCCTCGGCGAGCGCGGTCAGCAGCGGCGCCTCGGTCCCGTACCGCTGGACGAGTCGTCGCGGGGCGTCGATCGCGTCCAGCTGCTGACGCGCGGCGGCGCCGACGAGCAGGAGGCGGGCGGTGCGGCTCGGCCCCGCGTCGAGCCCGCGGACGCGAAGGGCGGCGTCGACGGCGTCCTGTGCCATCCGCCGGTAGGTGGTGAGCTTGCCGCCGACGATCGTGACGACGCCGTCCCGCGAGGTCAGGACCGCATGGCGGCGGGAGATGTCGGTGGTGGCCTTGCCGTGGTCGGCGTCCAGCAGGGGGCGGAGCCCGGCGAACGCGCCGATCACGTCCGCGCGGCGGATGGGGGCGTCGAGCGCGGAGCCGAGCATGTCCAGCAGGAACCCGATCTCGCCGTCCGTCGGCTCCGGGACGTCCGGGATCGGCCCGTCGGCGGGCTCGTCGGTCAGGCCGACGTACACGCGGCCGTCGCCCTGCGGCATCACCAGCAGGAACCGGCTGGACGTGCCCGGGACGGCGATCTGCATCCCGGCGGTCAGCCCGCGCAGCGTCTCCGCCCGGACCACGATGTGGGTGCCGCGCGACGGGCGCAGGCGCACCCCGTCCACCAGCCCGCCCGCCCAGACCC
>NZ_SMKT01000355.1 GCF_004348735.1 Actinomadura sp. KC06 | reverse complement strand
GGTTCCTGAGCATGGTCGGGTCTCGGCGCCGCTGGCTGGCCAGACGGCTGCTGGACGGGCGGCCGCGGCTGAGGTGCCGGGTTCGGTGTGGCCGCGGCACCGAACCCGCCGTTAGGGCCTGATCGACCGGGCGGAGCCCCCGCCGGCGCTCCGCCGACGACGGTCTCGATCCGCCAGTCGACGCCCATCCGCTCCTTGAGGACCTCGCGGAGGACGGTGTCGCGCCCACCGTTGACAAAACCGAGGCGGCGTCCCTCCGCGTCGAACCCTAGGGTCAGGACCCGTCCGTCGAGCGACACCGGCTGCACCCCGGCCATGATGACCATCCAGGTGGCGCGGCTCTTCTGCTTGACGGCCTCGACGATGTCCGGCCAGAGCCGCTGGACGGACGAGAAGTCCACCCCCCCGGCCGACCCCGCAGCCTGCCCGCCCGACGCACCCTGGGCGGGGCTAGGCGACGACGACGCCGGAACCGCTGGCGCGCTCTCAGCGGAAGGTTTCGCCACGCTCTCGGAAGGCCCACCGCCGGGCGCGGCGCGGCGGTTATCCACAGGTTCTCGTTCTGCCGGCGCCGCCGAGGGCCGGACGTCATCGTTGGCCGTGGGCTGCTCGGCACGCGTCGGGGGGCGGTCCGGGCCGCTCCGAGCAGGCGCCTCCTGCACTGGGGGCGGCGTGAACGCCTGCGTCACAGGACTGCCACCGCTTTGCCCTTGGGCGGCCTGACGTTCCAGACGGTCGAGGCGGGCGAACATCGACGCCTCGTCCTCGTAGGCGGCGGGAAGGAGGATGCGAGCGCAGATCAGTTCCAGCAACAGCCGCGGAGACGTGGCACCGCGCATCTCGGTCAGCCCGGTGTGCAGGAGGTCGGCGGCGCGGGTCAACTCCCCCGGTCCGAGGGAGGACGCCTGGCGCCGCATGTCCTCCAACTCGTCGGGCGGGACGTTCAGCAGCCCCGAACCGCCCGCCTCCGGGACGTTCGACAGGATGACCAGGTCGCGGAAACGTTCCAGCAGGTCGGCGGTGAAGCGGCGCGGATCCTGGCCGCTCTCGATGACCCGGTCGATCGCCGCGAATACGGCGGCACCGTCACGCCCGGCGAAGGCGCCGATGACCTCGTCCAGGAGCGCCGAGTCGGTGTATCCGAGCAGCGAGACGGCCCCGGCGTAGGTGATGCCCTTCTCGTCCGACCCGGCGAGGAGCTGGTCGAGGATCGAGAGGGTGTCGCGGGCCGAGCCGGCGCCCGCCCGGACGGCCAGCGGCAGCGCCGACGACTCGTACGGGACGTTCTCCGCCTGCAGGATCTCCTCGACGAGCTCCTGCAGGACGCCCGGCGGGATAAGCCGGAACGGGTAGTGGTGCGTCCGGGACCGGATCGTGCCGATGACCTTCTCCGGCTCGGTGGTCGCGAACACGAACTTCAGGTGCGGCGGCGGCTCCTCGACGAGCTTCAGCAGCGCGTTAAAGCCCTCCCGCGTGACCATGTGCGCCTCGTCGATGATGTACACCTTGAAGCGCGCCGAGACCGGCGCGAAGAACGCCCGTTCCCGCAGGTCACGAGCATCATCAACGCCACCGTGGGACGCGGCGTCGATCTCGATCACATCGATGTGGCCCGTCCCGGCGGGCCCGAGCGCCACGCAGGAGTCGCACTCGCCGCACGGATCGGGCGTCGGCCCCTGCTCGCAGTTCAGCGAGCGGGCGAGGATCCGGGCACTGGACGTCTTGCCGCAGCCGCGCGGGCCGCTGAACAGGTACGCGTGGTTGATCCGGCCGTTGCGCAGCGCCTGCTGCAGCGGCTCGGCGACGTGCTCCTGCCCTTTCAGCTCGGCGAACGTCGCTGGCCGGTACTTGCGGTACAGAGCCAGACTCATCGGGGGTCCGCCCTCCCTCGAGAAGCAGAGCGTCAGAAGTGCAGTGTCGCCGTCAAACCAAGGGACCCCCCGCACACCCGCCAGAGCCTGCTTATCCTTGCTGCCTTCCGGCCCTGGGGAGGTTCACAGGGTGACGCCGTGCGAGGGGTCTGCCTCAGTCTATGGCATCCCACGCACAGGATTGCCACGCTTCCCGCGTAGTCTGCGCCGCATGCCCGCCCCGACACACGACACCCTCTTGCACATAGCCGAACGGGCCCGCTGGGAGGCCGCCCGCGACACGGGAGTGTCGTACAGCATGTCGACGCTCGGCAGAACCCTCGCCGAAGAGGGCTTCATCCACTGCTCGTCCGACATGCTCCAGCTGGAGGGCGTCCTCGACCGCTTCTACACCGCCGTCCCCAGGTCAGCCCTGGTGCTCCTGGTCATCGACACGTCCCGTCTGGACGCTCCCGTCCGCTACGAGCAAGTCGGCGATGACCTCTTCCCACACGTCTACGGCCCGATCCCGGTCTCGGCAGTAATTGATGTCAGGTCACTGCCCGAGACCCGGTAGGCTTTCCCGCGGAGGATTCGCCTAGTGGCCTAGGGCGCACGCTTGGAAAGCGTGTTGCGTGCAAGCGCTCGCGAGTTCGAATCTCGCATCCTCCGCCACACCAAGGCCGGTACCCACAGCGGGTACCGGCCTTCGCATCTCACACCCAACCCTCCCGCCGAGGCCGCGCGCCCCGCCGCCCCTCTCC
>NZ_SMKT01000035.1 GCF_004348735.1 Actinomadura sp. KC06 | reverse complement strand
CTACAGGGGCGGCCAGGGGATGGCGGGCCAGTCTTCTGGGGGGTAGGGGTGGATGCGGTGTTTGAGCATCAGCTCGACGCGGCGGCGGGTGGCGTCCACCTCGTCGGGGGTGAGGAGTTCGGAGAGGCGGGTGCCGAGGGCGCCGTCGGCGAGGCCGTCCTGGACGCGGGCGAGGGCCTCCAGCGCCTCGGGCGTCAGCGGCTTGCCGCGCCACTGCCACAGCACCGTGCGGAGCTTGTACTCGACGGAGAAGCACACGCCGTGGTCGCAGCCGTAGACGCGGCCGTCGCCGGGCGGGAGCAGGTGGCCGATCTTGCGGTCGGCGTTGTTGACGACGGCGTCGAACACCGCCATGCGGCGGACGGCCTCGTCCTCGGAGCGGGACAGGGCGACGAGGTCGACGTCGGGGTCGGGCTCCACCCACAGCTGCACCATGCCGGGCCCGTAGGGGCCGTCGCGGTGGACGGTGGGCGGGACGGTGCCCCAGCCCATGGTCTTGGACACCTCGTAGGCGGCGACCTCGCGTTCGGCGAGGGTGCCGTCCGGGAAGTCCCAGAGGGGGCGCTCCCCCGCGACGGGCTTGTAGACGCAGCCCGCGGCCTGCCCGTCGTGCTCGATCGAGCAGTAGAGGGTGGCGTTGGACGCCTGGACGAGCCGGCCCTCCACGCTGAGCCGCCCGGCGCGCAGCAGCCGTTCGGCGGCGGCGTCGCGGGGGGAGACCGGGCATCGGGGCGCGCCGCCTCCGGCGGCGTCGCCCGCGGGCGCCCGGTCCCGGGAGGACTGCGTCATGCGTTCATTCTTCCGGCCACGCCGTCCATGATCCAGCACAACGGGCCCATTTCGTCCGCGACGGGCCGGGACCTGCGGCGCGCCGGGCAGATCGGTACGGAGCGGGACGGGGGCGTCATCTCAGCCGAGGTATCCGTTCTGGCGCGGGCACACGTGCCCCTCGGTGTCGAGGGGCAGGCCGCACAGCGGGCACGGCGGGCGCCCGGCCGCGACGACCTTCAGGGCCCGCTCGGCGAACGCGCGGGCCTGCGCCGCGCTGATCCGGACGCGCAGCACGGCGATGGCGGGGTCGTCCTCGCCGACCTCGGCCTCCTCCTCGGTCTCGGTGACCTCCTGCGCCTCGATGACGACCTGCTCGTCGTCGGGGTCCCACGCCAGCGCCATCGTGCCGACCTTGAACTCCTCCTCGACCGGCTGGTCGAGCGGCCCGTCGTCGACCAGCTCCGACGGGGTGACGGCCGGCACCGGGGCCTCGCCGCCGCTGCGCCGCAGCACCTCGTCGAGCAGCTCCTCCAGCCGCTCGGCCAGCAGCGTGACCTGGAACTTCTCCAGTCCGACGCTGGTGACGCGGCGTCCGGAGCGCGCCTGCAGGTAGAACGCGCGGTCGCCTGGCCGCCCGACGGCGCCGGCGACGAACCGCTCCGGCAGGTCGTAGGAGATGACGGGCATGACAAAGACCCTACGCGCCGCCGCCTGGGACCGCGTCATCCGGCCCGAGTCCGTCTTTTCCGGCGCTTTCCCCGGACGTTTCGGGCACGAGAGCGGCGATGTCGCCGCCGGTGTCGTTGACGCGGACGACGAACGGGCGCGTTTCGGTGTAGCGGATCACGGTGAGCGACGCCGGGTCGGCCTGGATCCGCTGGAACTGGTCGAGGTGGAGGCCGAGCGCGTCGGCGACGATCGCCTTGATGATGTCGCCGTGGCTGCACACGGCGTAGAGGGCGTCGGGGCCGTGCTCGGCGGCGATCCGCGCGTTCCAGTCGCGGACGGCGGTGACGGCGCGGTGCTGCGCGGCGGCGAGGGACTCGCCGGCCTCGCCGGGGAACGTCACGGCGCTCGGGTGGGCCTGCACGACCTTCCAGAGGGGCTCTTCGGCGAGTTCCTTGAGGGGACGGCCCGTCCAGTCGCCGTAGCGGACCTCGCCGAACCGCTCGTCCGTCTCGATCTTCTCGACGGGCGCGCCCCGCCCGGGCCCGCGCGCGGCGGCGATCGCCTCGGCGGTCTCGGCGCAGCGTTCGAGGGGGCTGGACACGAGGGCGGCGAGCGGCAGCGGCGCCATGCGCCGGGCGAGCGCGGCGACCTGCGCGCGGCCCCGCTCGTCGAGATGGACCGCGGGCGTCCACCCGGCCAGCACGGGGCCGGTCATCGCGGTCAGGCCATGCCTTACCAGCAGAAGCGTCGTCACAGCGGCCACTCTAGGAGATGACCGTCATCGCGGGACGCGGCCCGTCCCCTGCCCGGATGCGGGAGAATGCGTCGTGTGATCGTGGACAAGGCCATCTACGCCGACGGGACCCGCCGCGACATCGACGGCGACATCAGCGACGCCTTCGACCTGGCCCGCGCCGACGGCGACTGCTTCGTCTGGATCGGCCTGCACGAACCCGACGAGGACGAGTTCGCACTGGTCAGGGACGAGCTGCAACTGCACCCCCTGGCCGCCGAGGACGCGGTGTCCGCGCACCAGCGGCCGAAGATGGAGCGCTACGACGACACGCTGCTCATCGTGCTGAAGACGCTGTCCTACATCGACGCGACGTCCGACATCGAGGTCGGCGAGATCATGGTGTTCCTCGGCCCGGACTTCGTCATCACCGTCCGGCACGGCGCGGGCAACCCGCTCGGGCCCGTCCGCAAGCGGCTGGAGGACGCGCCCGAGCTGCTCAAGCACGGCGCGACCGCCGTCCTGTACGCGGTGTGCGACGAGGTCGTCGACCGGTACGGCATCGTCGCGCACGAGGTCGAGATCGACATCATCGGGCTGGAGAAGGCCGTGTTCGACCCGGGCGCGCGGGACGTCGTCGAGGACGTCTACTCCCTCAAGCGGGAGGTGCTGGAGTTCCGCAGCGCGGAGGACCCGCTGATCCCGGTGCTGCAGGAGATCGTGAGAGGGCGGGTCGCCGAGTGCGGCTCGACCCGCGAGTACTTCCGCGACGTCCTGGACCACCTGCTCCGCGTCGACGAGCAGGTCGACGCGCACAACGAGCTGCTCAACAGCGTCCTGACCGCGCATCTGGCGCTGCTCGGCAAGCAGCAGAACGAAGATATGCGGAAGATCTCCGCCTGGGCCGCGATCATCGCGGTGCCGACAGCGATCGCCGGGATCTACGGCATGAACTTCGACCACATGCCCGAGCTGAAGTGGACGTGGTCGTACCCGCCGTGGTGGCCGTGATCGTGGTGATCTGCGTGTTCCTGTTCCGCCGCCTCCGCAGGAGCGGCTGGCTCTAGACCCGGCCGCGTCCTGCCCTGACCTCGCCGCGTCCTGCGCCGACCCGGCGGCGTCCCGCGCTGGCCAGGCGGCGTCCGGCTCGCCGGGACCGCTACATTGACCGCCTATGAAGGAGCGTCACCTCGGGCGGAGCGGGCTGCTGGTGTCCCGGCTGGGCCTCGGCACCATGACCTGGGGGCAGGACACCGGCCCGGAGGAGGCCGCGGCGCAGCTCGTCGCGTTCGTGGAGGCCGGGGGCACGCTGGTCGACACCGCCGACGTGTACAACGGCGGCGACAGCGAGCGGATCCTCGGGCACCTGCTGCGCGAGCTCGTCGACCGGGACGGCGTCGTCGTCGCGACCAAGGCCGCGATCAGGCCGAACGGCCGCTACGACGGGTCCCGCCGGCATCTGCTGCGCGCCCTGGACGCCTCCCTCGACCGCATGGACCTCGACCACGTCGACCTTTGGCAGCTGCACGTGTACGACCCGGCGACGCCGCTGGAGGAGACGCTGTCGGCGCTGGACGAGGCCGTCGCGTCCGGCCGGGCCCGGTACGTCGGCGTGTCCAACTACGCGGGCTGGCAGGTGTCCAAGGCGGCCGCGTGGCAGCGCGCGTGGCCGGGCCGCGCGCCCGTCGTGTCCGCGCAGCTGGAGTACTCGCTGCTGAGCCGCGACATCGAGCGGGAGGTCGTGCCCGCGGCGGTGGACGCGGGCGCGGGGCTGCTGCCGTCGTCGCCGCTCGGGCGGGGCGTCCTGACCGGCAAGTACCGCACCGGCATCCCGGCGGAGTCGCGTGCCGCCGCCTCGCACTACGCCGACTTCGTCCAGCCGTACCTGGACGACGAGTGCGCCCGCATCGTGGAGTCGGTGGTGACGGCGGCCGAGGGCCTCGGCCGGTCCCCGCTCGCGGTCGCGCTCGCGTGGGTCCGCGACCGTCCCGGGGTCGCCGCGCCGGTCGTCGGCGCCCGGACGGCGGCGCAGCTGGCCGCGATACTGGAGAGCGAGGACCTGACGCTGCCGAACGAGATCCGGGCGGCGCTGGACGACGTCTCCGACACCGCAACGGGAAGCCCGTGACCGACACCCCTGAGCACCCCTCCGAGCAGAACGGCGCACCGTCCGCGGCCGAGCGGGCGGCGCGCGCCGCCGAGGCGATGCGCGCCGCCGAAGCCGCCGCCGCTGCCCCGCCCGCCGCGCCCCGCGACCCTGTGCGGGAACCGCCGCCGCACGGGGCGGAGCCGACCGCGCAGGAGGGGCTGCGCGCCCTCGCCGACCTGTTCTCCGAGACCGGCGTCCCGGCGCCGCTCGCGGCCCGCGCCGCCGCCCGCCTCGGGCCCGGCGCCGCCGGACGGCTGCGCGAGGACCCGTGGCGGCTGCTGCGCGTCCCCGGCGTCCAGCCGCGCCAGGCCGACCACTTCGCCCGCGCGCTGCTCGGGCAGGACGCGCGGCCCGACGACCTGCGGCGCGGACGGGCCCTCGTCCTGCACGTGCTGACCGAGGCGGCGCGCGGCGGCCACACCGTCACGCCCGCCGCCGAGGTGGTGTCCGCGCTGGAACGCGTCCAGGTCGCCGACCCGCAGGGCGCCGTGGAGGCCGCGCTGGACGAGGCGGAGGTCCTCACGCTCACCGAGGAGCCCGAGTTCGGCGAGGAGTCGTTCGAGGAGGACGCCGAGCCGCCCGAGCCGGAGGAGACGCTCGGCCCCGCGCGGTGGGCGCTCGCCGAGGAGGCCGCGGCCGAGGGGTTCCAGCGGCTGACGCTCACCGCCGTGCCGCTGCTCGACGACGCGGCCGTCAAGGGCCTGCGCGACGGCCTGCCCGAGGACCGCGCCCTCGCGCTCACGGCCGCGCTGCGCACCGGCGTGAGCGTCCTGCGCGGGACGCCCGGCGACCTCGCGGACGCCGTGGTCGCGATCGCGTCGGCCGCCGCCGGTGAGGGCGTACGCACCGCCGTCGCCGCGCCCACCGACCGCGCCGCCGCCGGCCTCGGCGGCGGTGACGGCGTCGCGGTGACGAGCCTGCACCGGCTGCTGGAACCGCGGGACGACCCGTCCGCCGCGCCGGGCGCCGTCGTCTACGGGCGCGGCGAACGCAACCCCCTCGACCTCGACCTGATCCTGGTGACGGACGCGTCCGCGCTCGACGTCGAGCTGTGCGCCGTGCTCGTCGAAGCGTGCCCGGACGGCGCCCACCTGGTGCTGTGCGCCGAGCCGGACGCGCCGCCGCCCGCCGGGCCCGGCCGCCCGCTGGATGATCTGGAGGCGTCCGAGACGGTGCCGGTCGTGCTGCTGGACGCGGCGCCGCCGTCCGGCCCGCTCGGCGAGCTGACCGAGGCGGTGCGCGGCGGCGAGCTCGTCGCCGTGGACGCGCCAGGACGCGAGGTCGTCATCGTGCCCGCCGAGAGCCCCGGCGAGGCGGTGCACCGCGCCGTCCAGCTCGTCACCGACTCGATTCCCCGCGCGCTGGGGATCCCGGTCGAAAACGTCCAGGTCGTCGCGCCCGCCGGCGGCGGCGACGCGGGCGCCACCGCCCTCAACGCGGCGCTCAAGGCGCGCCTGAACCCCGGCCCCGGCAAGTTCGGCGGCATGGACCCCGGCGACCGGGTGGTGGTCGCCGCGGCGCTGCCGCACGCCCCGCTCGGCGAGACGGGGGTGGTCACCGGCGGCGGCGCGCACGGCCTGGACGTCGAGTTCCCCGGCGGCTCCGCGGTCGTCGCCCCGGCGGACGCGTCCCGGCTGCGGCACGGCTGGGCGCTGACGGTCGCGCAGGCCCGCGGGACGCGCCGTCCCGCCGTGGTCGCGGTCATGTCGCCCGAGGGCCTGTCCCGTCCGGTGGTGGCCGTCGCGTTCGGGCTGGCCGGGCGGCACCTGTCGGTCGTGCAGGCGGCCGGGCCCGTGCTGGCGAAGGCCGTCCGCGACGGCGGGACGCCCGCGCGGCGCACCAGGCTCGCGAGGCTCGTGATCCAGTGAGGGTCGCGACGGGGTAAAGAAACCGTCGTTTCACGGTTTAGGGACCCACCCGTATGGGACACGATGTCAACAACGGTGAGGACCGGCATCGGGTGGAGGAGCGACATGCCCCATCGGCTCAGGCGGCTCGGTTCGGCGTCCGCGGCGGTCACGGCGGGGGCGCTCGTCCTGCTCCTGCCGGCGCCCGCGGCGGACGCCGCCGCGGCGGAGACCTGCAAGAAGGGCACCGACCCGGCGAGCACCATCGAGAACTGGACGTGCAACCTCGGCAACCTGCGCGAGGCGCTGCTCCCGACGAGCCCCTCCCCGAAGCCGGAGCCGACCCCGCCGAAGGCGCCCGAGAAACCGGCGAAGCCCGCGCCCGGCTCGGGGAACAAGGGCGCCGAGCCGCCGGAGAAGGCGCCGGGCAAGGCCCCTTCGGCTCCGGGCGGCGAGGTGTCGTTCGGGCCGTCCGGTTCCAGGGAGTTCACGCCGTACGCGGGAGGCCCGCCGCCGGAGTCGTCGCTGCCGCCCGGCACGCTGCCCGCACCCGAACTGGCCACCGCCCCGAACGGCCACGGGACGGACGCTCAGCCGCAGACGCGGCTCGTCTCCCCCGTCGCGGCGTCCGGGAACGACAGCGGTCAGATGCTGTGGGTCGCCGCGGCGGCCGGAGCCGCCGGTGCCGTGGCCGCGCTCAACCTCAACGTCGCCGCCCGCGCCCTCCGCCGCCGCACCTAGCGGCGCGCACCTGCCTCGGCCACCGCCGCAACCACGCGACGACCTGGGCCATCGCGATCGCGACCGAAGCCAGGTTCCGACCTGCGAGGAACCTGATCGCGCAGCGAGCCGCCAGGCGAGTCGGAGCGATGCAGCGATCGCGCCGCGTTTCTCGACGATGGAGGCCCGCCAGGGCCGAAGGAGGAGAAATGCAATGAATTCAGCCCACGGCCCCGACAGAATGCAGGCCGCCGTCGACGTGGACGATCTCGCCCGTCGTCGCCGGGAACCAGTCCGACAGCAGCGCCGCGCACGCCCGCGCGGTCGGCTCGCTGTCCTTGATGTCCCAGCCGAGCGGCGCGGCCTTCGGCCACATCTCCGTCATGCCCTCGAACCCGGGGATGCTCTTGGCCGCCATCGTGGCGAGCGGGCCCGCGGCGACGAGGTTGACCCGGATGCCCTGCGGGCCCAGGTACTTGGCGAGGTAGCGGGCGCACGACTCCAGGCCGGCCTTCGCCACGCCCATCCAGTCGTAGACCGGCCACGCCTTGGTGGCGTCGAAGTCGAGGCCGACGACGGAGCCGCCGTCCTTCATCAGCGGCAGGCACGCCATCGTCAGGGACTTCAGCGAGTACGTCGAGGCGTGGACGGCGGTCGCGACGTCCTCCCACGGCGTCTCCAGGAACGTGCCGCCGAGCGCGGTCTGCGGCGCGAACGCGATCGCGTGGACGACGCCGTCCAGGTGGTCGAAGCCGTTGTCGCGGAGGTTCCCGGCGAGGGCGTCGAGCTGCGCGGTGTCGGTCACGTCCAGCTCGATCACCGGGGGCGGCGAGTCGGGACCGGACGGGAGCCGCTTCGCGGTCCGCGCCGTCAGCGTCGGGCGCGGGTAGGCGGTCAGCGCCACCTCGGCGCCCTGCTCCTGCGCGACCCGCGCGATGTGGAAGCCGATCGAGGCGTCGGTGAGGACGCCGGTGACCAGGATCCGCTTGCCTTCGAGAATGCCCATGACCGTCAGTGCCCCATTCCCAGTCCGCCGTCGACCGGGATCACGGCCCCGGTGATGTAGGCGGCGTCCTCGCTCGCCACGAACCGCACCGCCTTCGCGACCTCCTCCGGCCTGGCGATCCGGCCGAGCGGGATCGAGGCGGTGATGGCCTTCTGCTGGTCCTCGGTCAGCACCGCCGTCATGTCGGTGTCGACGAACCCCGGCGCGACGACGTTCACGGTGACGCCGCGGGAGCCGAGCTCGCGGGCGAGCGACCGGGCGAACCCGACCATGCCCGCCTTGGACGCGGCGTAGTTCGTCTGCCCCGCCGAGCCCGTCAGGCCCACCACGGACGAGACCAGCACGATCCGCCCGGTCCGCTTGCGCATCATGCTCTTCACCGCGCGCTTGGCGACGCGGAACGAGCCCGTCAGGTTCGTGTCGATGACGGACGTGAACGACTCCTCGCTCATGATCGCCAGCAGGGTGTCCTTGGTGATCCCGGCGTTGGCGACGACCACCTCGACCGGGCCCTGCTCCGCCTCGATCTTGCCGAACGCGGCGTCGACGTCCTCGGCGCTGGTCACGTCGCACCGGACGCCGAACAGGCCGTCCGGCGGCTCGCCGGACCGGTACGTGACCGCCACGGCGTCGCCCGCCGCGGCGAGCTCGCGGGCGATGGCCAGGCCGATGCCCCGGTTACCCCCGGTCACGAGGACAGAGCGACTCATCAGGACCCTCTCGTTCAGGCTGCGCGTTCCCGTTCGGGCTGCCGCGTTGGCTGCGGCACGACACTAGCGGCCGGGCGCCGCCCTGCGGATGTGCCGAACCGACAACTTCCGCCGACCCCGTTTTGTTCGCGGGCGATCTCGTCCGCGCACGACGTCCGCGCATGATCGGCCGCGCGTGTTCCGCCCGCGAAATCAGGGGCGGAACGCGGGCGGCGGCGGCGGTAGGTTGCGGAGGGTGCATGACATCGATCCCGCCTTCACCGCCCTGCCGCTCCGCGCGCTGGCCGACGCGGCCCTCACCCGGGCCCGGGAGCTGGGCGCCGAGCACGCCGACTTCCGCCTCGAACGCATCCGCAGCCAGACGCTCAACCTCCGCGACGCCGCGCTGGAGACCGCGCTGGACGCCGACGACGTCGGCCTGTCCGTCCGCGTCGTCAAGGACGGCACCTGGGGCTTCGCCGCCGGCATCGACCTCACCCCCGACGGTGCCGCCCGCGTCGCCGCGCAGGCCGTGGACGTCGCGGCCGTCGCCAAGCCCGTCAACCGCGAACCCATCGAGCTGGCCCCCGAACCCGTCCACGGAGAGCGCACCTGGGTCTCCGCCTACGAGATCGACCCGTTCGACGTCCCGACCGGCGACAAGATCGCGCTGCTGGCCGGGTGGAGCCGCCGCCTCCTGGACGACGACCGCGTCGACCACGTCGACGCCACGCTGATGCAGGTCAAGGAGAACAAGTTCTTCGCCGACCTCGCGGGGACCGTCACCACCCAGCAGCGCGTCCGGCTGTATCCCGCCGTGGACGCCGTCGGCATCTCCGGCCCGCTGTTCGACACGATGCGGACGCTCGCGCCGCCCGCCGGGTACGGGTGGGAGTGGCTGACCGGCGACCACTGGGACTGGGACGGCGAGCTGGCCCGGATCCCCGAGCTGCTCGCCGAGAAGCTCGCGGCGCCGTCCGTCGACCCGGGCGTGTACGACGTCGTCGTCGACCCGTCCAACCTGTGGCTGACGATCCACGAGTCGATCGGGCACGCCACGGAGCTTGACCGGGCGCTCGGCTACGAGGCCGCCTACGCGGGCACCTCGTTCGCCACCCCCGACAAGCTCGGCGAGCTGCAGTACGGCTCGAAGGTCATGAACGTCACCGGCGACCGCACCGCCGAGCACGGCCTCGCCACCATCGGCTACGACGACGAGGGCGTCGAGGCCCAGGCGTTCGACATCATCGCCGACGGCCGGTTCACCGGATACCAGACCGACCGTCGCATCGCCCGCCTCACCGGCGCCGACCGCTCCAACGGGTGCGCGTTCGCGGACGCGGCGTCCAGCATGCCGATCCAGCGGATGGCGAACGTGTCGCTCCAGCCCGCCGTGGACGGCCCGTCCACCGACGAGCTCATCTCCGGCGTCGACCGCGGGATCTACATCGTCGGCAACAAGAGCTGGTCGATCGACATGCAGCGCTACAACTTCCAGTTCACCGGGCAGCGGTTCTACCGCATCGAGAGCGGGCGGCTCGCCGGGCAGCTCCGCGACGTCGCCTACCAGGCCACCACCACCGACTTCTGGAACTCGATGGAGGCGGTCGGCGGCCCGCAGACGTACGTGCTCGGCGGCGCCTTCAACTGCGGGAAGGGCCAGCCGGGGCAGATCGCGCCGGTCAGCCACGGCTGCCCGTCGGCGCTGTTCCGCGGCGTCAACATCCTCAACGCGCTGAAGGAGGCCGGCCAGTGACCGGGATGAGGCCGAGCGAGGCCGTCGAGCGAGCGCTCGAGCTGTCCCGCGCGGACGACTGCGTCGTCATCGCCGACGAGACGAGCACCGCGAACCTGCGGTGGGCGGGCAACACCCTCACCACCAACGGCGTGACGCGCGCCAGCCGCCTCACCGTCATCGCGCTGCGCAGCACCGCGGGGGGCGTCGCCGCGGGCGTGGTGTCGCGGTCGGCGGTGGACGCCGGCGGCATCGAGGACCTGGTGCGCGCCGCCGAGGCCGACGCCGCCGGGAACGAGCCCGCCGAGGACGCCCGCCCCCTCGTCTCCGAGGGCCCGGCCGCCGCGTCGGCGGCGTGGGGCGACGACCCGGCCGAGACCGGCATCGGCGTGTACGAGGGTTTCGCGCCCGCGCTCGGCGAGGCGTTCGCCGCCGCGCAGGCCGCCGACCGGCGCCTGTACGGGTTCGCCAACCACGTCGTGACCTCGACGTACGTCGGGAACTCGGCCGGGCTGCGGGCGCGGCACGTCCAGCCGACCGGGCTGCTGGAGCTGAACGCCAAGGGCGCGGGCGGCTCGGCGTGGGCGGGCGTCGCCACCCGCGACTTCACCGACGTGGACGTCCACGCCCTCACCGCCGACCTCGACCGGCGGCTGACGTGGGGCGAGCGGCGCGTGGACCTGCCCGCTGGGCGGTACGAGACGATCCTGCCGCCGTGCGCCGTCGCCGACCTGATGATCTACCTGTACTGGTCGGCGGGAGCGCAGGACGCCCTGGACGGCCGCACCGTGTTCAGCGCGCCCGGCGGCGGCACCCGCGTCGGCGAGAGGCTCGCGAGCCTGCCCGTCAGCCTGTCCAGCGACCCGGCCGCCGCGGGCCTGCAGTGCGCGCCGTTCGTGATCGCGCACGCGTCCAGCCGCGAGGAGTCGGTGTTCGACAACGGCCTCGCGCTCGGCGCCACCGACTGGATCCGCGACGGCGACCTCGCCTCGCTGACCCAGACGCGGCACTCGGCGGAGCGCACCGGGCTGCCGCTCACCCCGCCCATCGACAACCTCTCGATGACGGGGCCGGACGGCGGCGCGTCCCTGGAGGAGATGGTCGCCCGCACCGAGCGCGGGCTGCTGCTGACGTGCCTGTGGTACATCCGGACGGTCGATCCGCAGAGCCTGCTGCTGACCGGCCTCACCCGCGACGGCGTCTACCTCGTCGAGGACGGCGAGGTCGTCGGGGCCGTGAACAACTTCCGGTTCAACGAGAGCCCCGTCGACCTGCTGTCGCGCCTCACCGAGGTCGGCGCGACCGTCCCGACGCTGCCGCGCGAGTGGTCGGACTACTTCACCCGCGCCGCCATGCCCGCCCTGCGCGTCCCCGACTTCCACATGTCGACGGTGAGCAAGGCGACGTGAGCGTGCGTCACGGCCGCGCGCGTCACGCTCGCTCGCGGCCGTGACGCTCAGGCGTCTTCGAGGCGGAAGCCGACCTTCATGGTGACCTGGATGTGAGCGACCTCACCGTCCTCGATCTGGCCGCGGACCTCGGTCACCTCGAACCAGTCCAGGTGGCGCAGCGTCTGCGCGGCGCGCCTGACGCCGTTGCGGATCGCGGCCTCGACCGACTCCGGCGAGGTCCCGACGATCTCCGTCACCCGGTACGTGCGATCGGTCATCTCGTTCCTCCCGAGCTTGGACGCGTGCTGCTTTCTGATCCGTGCTGCTTTCTGACCCGTTCTGCCTTTACCCGTACTGCTGTCGCCTGCCGGTCCCCTTGGGCTTACCGTGGAAACGTGAGGGTCAATCACCATCGGGCGTCTCGGGCGCCGGCGGTCTACACGGTCACCGACGCGCCGCTCCCGCTGTCGGACGACATCGGGCACCGGCAGCGCCGGTATCTGATGTCCATGGGCGTCCGGACGGGGTGCTTCGTCGGCGCCGTGCTGGCCGCTGTGGCGGGGGCGCCGGTGTGGGTGGTGATCCTTCTCATCGTCGGGGCGCTCTTCCTGCCCTACATCGCGGTCGTCTTCGCCAACGGCGGACGGGAGCCGACCCCCTCCGCGACCTTCGGCGACCCGCAAGGACGCGAACAGAAGCCCGTTTCCGGACAGCGACCGGAAATCGGGTCGTGACATTCTCTTGACTAACCGCGGGGGGTTTCGGTGTACGATTTGTACCGGCGCTCTGGTCCCCCGTCGGAGCGCCCGTGCCGGTGTTCCGGGCCCCCGTCGGAACACCGATGATGCGGCGCCGGGTGGATTGCCCCCGTATCCACCCGGCGCCGCTTTTCAATGTCCGGGGTTTCTCCTGGGACTTCCACGGGTCGCGGATGACCCGCCCGTGACGCGTCCTTGACGGCCCTTCCTCGGTCGTAGCGCATCCGCGGGAGAAGGCAAGCCCCGGCGGTGGCCTGGTCCGGCCAAGGCCCGAAACCCGGCACGGCCCGTCAGGACGGGACGGTCATGGACCGATCCGATCCGGCCCGCGCTGCGTACTGCTGGGCACCGGCACCCGCAGTCCCCCGCCCGAGGGGAGGTCTCGTGGACCCAGGATTCCGGCTGGACGGCCGCTACCGCCTGGAGCGCCGCCTCGCGCGGCGCGGCCCGGCGCAGGTGTGGGCCGCCCGCGACGAACTGCTCGCCCGCCGCGTCGCCGTGACGCTCGTCGGCGTCCGGCGGTCCGGGCGCGACCTGCGGCGGCGGCTCCGCGACGCGGCCCGCGCCGCCGCCGCGCTCGCCCACCCCAACATCGTGACCACCTACGACTACGGCGAGGCGGAGGGCTCCGGCGGGGACGCGCTGGCGTACGCGGTGACGGAGTACCTCGGCGGCGAGTCCCTCGCGGAGCGCCTCACGCGGGGGCTGCCGGGCGCTCAGGAGGCCGTGGGCGTGTGCGCGCAACTCGCTGATGCCCTCGCCGCCGTCCACGCCTGCGGAACCGTGCACGGCGATCTGAGGCCCGCGCAAGTGTTCCTCACCGCGGACGGCGTGAAGCTCCTCGGCCTCGGCCTCACCGGCGCCCTCACCGAGGAAGCGGCGGAGGCCGCGGACGCGTCCGGGCGGGCCGGGGACGTGCTGGCGTTCGGGCGGATCCTCGCCGAATGCCTCACCGGGGACCCGGAGGCCGCATCGCCCTCCGGCGACGCCGGAGACGCACAGGCCGACTTGGTCGACTTGGCCGTCCGCTGCCGTGCCGACGACCCCGCCGAGCGGCCCGACGCCATCGTCATCGCTCGGATCCTGGCGGCCCAGGCGACGGAGACGTCGTTCCTGCCCGTGGTGGCGGAGCCCGGCCCGCCCGCCGCCGGACGCGGCGGGTCACGGTGGCGCGGGCTGGGACGGGCCGGTCGCGGGGCGGTGCTCGGCGTCGCGGCGGCGGCGATGCTCGCGCTGGTCCTGACCCCGCTCGCGGTGATTACTTCCTCGCTGTCGGACGCGCCGCGTGGCGTGGCGCTGCCGCCGCTGCCCAGCCGCTCCGGCGCGGCGCCGCCGCCCGGTTCCGCGGGGGATCCGGGCGGCCGCCCGACGGCGCCGTCCGCGCCGGCGACCCTGCCTGGCAAGGCCGTCCCGTCGGCCGAGACGCGGGCGGTGACGGTCGGCGCGCTCGCGCGGATGCGGCGCGCGATCGACGTGGGCATCGCGGCCGGCGAGGTCGGGGCACGGTTCGGCAGCGACCTCGCCCGCGAGGTCAGCACGCTGCTGAACCAGGTGGACGGCGGCGAGCCGGTGGATCTCGGCCGGCGGGTGGAGCGGCTCCGCGCGGCCATCGCGGACCGCGCCCCGGACGAGGTCTCCCCCGGACGCGCGGCGGGCCTCACCGCGCTGCTCGAAGAAGTCCCCGTCCGGTCCTGAACCGCCGGACCCCTTGACGGACGACACCGATGAGACGAACATCACACCTGCCCCTACTGAGACAGATCATCAATGTGTCTCATGGAGATCGGCGATGAACGGACGCGACGACGTGCCCGAGTGGGCACCCCGAAACCCGTCGGGGACGGGCGGGACCAACAGCCCCTACACCTTCCTGGGCGCCTCCTACCTGGGCGGTGTCCCGTCCGGCATGCCAGCGGGCAGTGCGGGCGCGGCGGCGGGCGACACGTCCGGTGCCGCCGCCGGGGGCCCCGGCCGGACGGGCAGGCGGCCGGGGCCGGCGCACGCGGCCGCCAAGTCGCCGTGGTGGCGCCGGGGCTCGTTCCGTCCGCCGAGGCGGGTCGGCGGCGAGCTGCTGGGGCCGCTCGCGGGCGCGGCCGGGCTCGTGCTGCTGGCGGGCCTCGGCGTGTACGCGCTCGCGTCCCGCGCCGGCGAGTGCTCGGGCGACGGCGCGCTCACCGTCGAGGTGGCCGCGGCCCCGGACGTCGCGCCCGCGGTGATCCGGGCCGCGGGACGGTTCAACGACGCCCGCCACGAGGTCGGGGGCCGGTGCGCCCGCGCCCTGGTGCGTCCGACCGACCCGGCAGCCGTCGCGACCCTGCTGTCCGGCAGGGGCAGCGCGGGGGTCACCGAGCGGCCGGACGTCTGGATCCCCGACTCGTCCCTCTGGACGAAGCTCGTCGAGGGCTCCGGCCGGGACGGGACCGCGACAGGACAAACAACCACGGGGCCGTCCGTCCGGCTCGGCGGGATGGCGTCGACCCCGATCGTCCTGGCGATGCCGCGCGGGCTCGCGGCGCAGCTGCGGAACCTCGGGGCGCCGGCGCGGCCCACCTGGCGGGAGCTGCTCGCGGCGGCCGGGACGGCCGGGAACTCCGATCGGGGGCCCGGCGTCGGCGGAGGCGGCGGCGTGATCCCGCCGCGGTTGCTGCGGCTCCAGGTCCCCGACCCCGACCGCGACGCCACCGGGATGGGCGCGCTGCTCCTGGCCAGCGCGCTGCTGTCGGGCGACGCCGAGGGCCGGGCGCTGTTCACCGGCGTGGTGCGGACGTTCCGCGAGGGGATCGTGGCGTCGGTCAAGGCGGAGTTCGACGCGTTCCGGAAGGCGGGAGGCGACGACCGCTATCCCGTCGCGCTCGCGCCGGAGCAGGCGGTGTTCGCCTACAACGCGCGGCGTCCGTCCGAGCCCGCGGCCGCGGTGTATCCGGCCGAGGGGACCGTGTTCCTCGACCATCCCGTGACCGTCCTGTCCAAGGACCCGGCGGTGGCGAGCGCGGGCCGGCTGCTGTGGGAGGCGCTCTCGTCCGGGGCGACGCGCGACGACGTCCGGAGCCTCGGGTTCCGGACGCCCGACGGCGCCGCGCCCGCCGCGTTCTCCGAGCGGACCGGCCTGAACCCGGGCGCGCCGAAGGCGCTGCCGCCCGCGCCGGGGGCGGAGGTGCGGCGCACCATGCAGCAGTGGGCGCAGCTGTCGCTGAGCATCCGGATGCTGAGCGTCATCGACGTCTCGGGCTCCATGGACGAGCGGGTCGCGCCGGGCGTGACGCGGCTGCAGTCGACGGTGCGCACCGCGCAGGGCGGGCTGTCGCTGCTGCCGGACGACAGCGAGCTCGGCCAATGGGTGTTCTCCACGAAGCTGGGCGGCGGCCGCGACTGGCGGGAGCTGGTCAGCGTCGGCCCCCTGGGCGAGCGGCTCGGCTCCGCCACCCGACGCCAGCTCGTGCTCAGCGCGTTCGCGCAGATCAGGGTCAAGAGGGGCGGCGGGACGGGCCTGTACGACACGGTCATGGCCGCGTTCGACCACATGAAGCGGACCTACAAGCCCGAGTACGTGAACTCCGTCCTGCTGTGGACGGACGGCAGGAACCAAGACCCGGAGGGCCCTTCGCTCGCCGAGGCCCTGGACCACATACGCCGCGAGTACGACCCGGAGCGTCCCGTCCTGATCAACATGTTCGGGTACGGACCGGACGTCGACGTCCAGGAGCTGAGGCGGATCGCGCGGCTGACGAACGGCGACGCCTACGTGGCCGAGACGCCCGGGCAGGTGCAGGACCTCTTCCTCAAGGCGCTGTCCAGGCGCGTCTGCGAACCGGGCTGCTGACCGCCGAATCCGTCGCGGTCCCACCCGCGCCGCGATTGATTCTAGAATGGGGTTCGAGTTAGGTTGTGCGTTCCGCCAGGCCAGGGAGCGAAAGGGGACCCGCGTGCGCCGCACCCTGTTCAACGAGGACCACGAGGCGTTCCGGGAGACGATCCGGGCGTTCATCGAGGCCGAGGTCGCGCCGGTCTACGGCGAGTGGGAGGACGCGGGCCACCCGCCGCGCGACTTCTACCGCAAGCTCGGCGAACTCGGCGTGCTCGGCATCCAGGTCCCCGAGGAGTACGGCGGCGCGGGCGAGACCAGCTTCAAGTACCAGGCGGTGGTCTCCGAGGAGTGCGCCCGCGCCGGGGTTGGCTTCGGCGGCTACGGGGTGCACGTCAACCTCGTCCTGCCCTACCTGCTGAAGTACGGCTCGGACGAGCAGAAGAAGCGGTGGCTGCCGCCGTTCGCGTCCGGCGAGATGATGACGGCCATCGCGATGACCGAGCCCGGCACCGGCTCCGACCTCGCCGGGATGCGGACGACCGCGCGCCGCGACGGCGACCACTACGTCCTGAACGGCGCCAAGACGTTCATCACCGGCGGCGTCCTCGCCGACCGGGTGCTCGTCGTCGCCCGCACCTCCCCCGCCGCGCCGGAGAACCGCCGCGCGGGCCTGTCGATCCTGGCCGTGGACACCAGGAGCGAGGGCTACGCCGTCGGCCGCAAGCTGGAGAAGATCGGGCTGCGCAGCTCCGACACCGCCGAGCTGTCGTTCACCGACGTCCGCGTGCCGGTGGACGACCTCCTCGGCGAGGAGGGCCGCGGGTTCGAGTACCTGACGCACAACCTGGCCGAGGAGCGGCTCGGCATCGCCACCAGTTCCTACGCGTCGGCCGCGGCGGCCGTGGAGTTCGCCCGAAGGTACGTGCAGGACCGGACAGTCTTCGGCAAGACCGTCTCGTCGTTCCAGAACACCAAGTTCGTCCTCGCCGAGTGCGCCACCGAGGTGGAGGCCGCCCGGTCGCTGGTGGACCGCTGCATCGAGGCCCTCGACGCGGGAGAGCTAACGCCCGCCGACGCCGCCGTCGCCAAACTCTTCTGCACCGAGGTGCAGGGCCGCGTGGTCGACAAGTGCCTGCAATTGCACGGCGGCTACGGCTACATCCTGGAGTACCCGATCGCACGGCTGTACGCGGACGCCCGCGTCACCCGCATCTACGGCGGTACCAGCGAGGTCCTCAAGACCATCATCGCCAAGGACCTCCAGGTCTGACTGGTCTGACTCAGTAGGTCCGGGGGGCGGCCAGCTCGCGGGCCAGCGCGGCCGGGGCCTCGACCAGGGACGGGCCGTACCAGGTGAGGTGCCTGCCGTTGACGAGCGCCACGTCGATGGCGGGGAAAGACTCGGGGCCGTCGTCCTCGGTGAACCGGTAGGGCTCGTCCGGCAGGACGACCAGGTCGGCGCCGGACGCGTTCAGCTCGCCGAGCGGGATCTTCGGATACCGGTCGGGGTGGCGGGCGTAGACGTTGGACACGCCCAGGCGGGACAGGACGTCGCCGGTGAAGGTGTCGCGTCCGACGACCATCCACGGCCGCCGCCAGATCGGGACGACGGCGGTGCGCGGCTTGCCGGGCGTGGCTTCGGACCAGGCGCGGGACGCCTCGTCCAGCCAGCCCGGCGCGGGGACGCGGCACGCCCCGGCGAGCATCCGGCGCAGCGACGCCAGCGCCTCGTCCACGGTGCGGATCTCCGTCATCCAGACCGGGATCCCGGCGGCGCGCAGCGCGTCGACGTCGGCCGGGCGGTTCTCCTCGGTGTTGCCGAGGACGACGTCCGGCCGCAGCTCCGCGATCCTCTCCAGGTCGGGGTTCTTGGTGCCCCGGACGCGCGGCACGTCCAGGTCAGCGGGGTGGGTGCACCAGTCGGTGGCGCCCACCAGCAGCCCAGGAGCGGTGACCGCGACCGTCTCCGTCAGCGACGGGACGATCGACACCACCCGCCGCACCCGGTCCGGAACGGGAACCGGGGTGCCGGTGTCGTCCACCGTCATACGTTTCCCTCGTGGGGGGCCGACCCCCCACACCACCCGGTTCGCTCCGCTCATACGTTGCGGCGGTACTGGCCGCCTACCTCGAAGAACGCGTCGGTGATCTGCTGGAGGCTGCAGACCCGGGCCGCGTCCATCAGGACCGCGAACACGTTCTCGCCGGCCTGTGCCGCGTCCTTGAGCGCGTCGAGGGCCGCCCGCGCCTCGTCGCGGTGCGCGTCCTGGTAGGCGCGGACGCGGTCGAGCTGGGACCGCTTCTCCTCCTCGGTGGCGCGGGCCAGCTCGATCGTGTCGGGCGTCCCGTCGCCGGAGCCGGGGCTGCGGAACGTGTTGACGCCGACGATCGGCAGGGAGCCGTCGTGCTTGCGCTGCTCGTACAGCATCGACTCGTCCTGGATGCGGCCGCGCTGGTAACCGGTCTCCATCGCGCCGAGGACGCCGCCGCGCTCGCTGATGCGGTCGAACTCCGCCAGCACCGCCTCCTCGACCAGGTCGGTCAGCTCGTCGATGATGAACGACCCCTGCAGCGGGTTCTCGTTCATCGCCAGGCCCCACTCCCGGTTGATGATGAGCTGGATCGCCAGGGCGCGCCGCACCGATTCGGCCGTCGGGGTCGTGACGGCCTCGTCGTAGGCGTTGGTGTGGAGGCTGTTGCAGTTGTCGTAGATGGCGATGAGCGCCTGCAGCGTCGTGCGGATGTCGTTGAAGTCCATCTCCTGCGCGTGCAGGGAGCGCCCGGACGTCTGCACGTGGTACTTCAGTTTCTGGCTGCGTTCGTTGGCGCCGTACCGGTCGCGCATGGCGACGGCCCAGATGCGGCGGGCCACGCGTCCGAGGACGCTGTACTCGGGGTCCATGCCGTTGGAGAAGAAGAACGACAGGTTGGGCGCGAAGTCGTTCACGTCCATCCCGCGCGCCAGGTACGACTCGACGTAGGTGAACCCGTTGGCGAGGGTGAACGCGAGCTGGCTGATGGGGTTAGCGCCGGCTTCGGCGATGTGGTAGCCGGAGATGGACACCGAGTAGAAGTTGCGGACCTTGTTGGCGATGAACCATTCCTGGATGTCGCCCATCATCCGCAGGGAGAACTCGGTGGAGAAGATACAGGTGTTCTGCCCCTGGTCCTCCTTGAGGATGTCGGCCTGGACGGTGCCGCGCACGGTGGACAGCACGCGCGCGCGGATCACGGCGGCCTCCTCCTCGGACGGCGCGCGCCCGTGCTCCTCGTGGAAGGCGTCGAGGCCCTGGTCGATGGCGGTGTTGAGGAAGAACGCCAGGATCGTCGGCGCGGGGCCGTTGATGGTCATCGACACCGACGTCGTCGGCGACGACAGGTCGAACCCGTCGTAGAGGGCCTTCATGTCGTCCAGCGTCGCGATCGACACGCCGGACGTGCCGACCTTGCCGTACACGTCGGGACGCTCGTCCGGGTCGCGCCCGTACAGCGTGACCGAGTCGAACGCGGTGGACAGGCGCGTCGCGGGCTGCCCTTCCGAGAGCAGCTTGAAGCGGCGGTTGGTGCGGAACGGGTCGCCCTCGCCCGCGAACATGCGCGCCGGGTCCTCGTTGTCGCGCTTGAAGGGGAACACACCGGCGGTGTATGGGAACCGTCCGGGGAGGTTCTCGTTCCGCAGGAACCGCAGCAGCTCGCCGTGGTCGGTGTAGCGGGGCAGCGCGACGCGCGGGATGCGGCTGCCCGACAGCGACTCGCGCGTCAGCTTGGTGCGCAGCTCCTTGTCGCGGATCCGCACGACCTGCTCGTCGCCCGAATACGACTCGACCACCGCGGGCCAGCCCTCGATCAGGTCGGCGTTCTCCGGCGCCACGTCCCGGCGCGCCCCGGCCAGCAGCTCTTCGACCTCGGACGCGTCGGTCAGCTCGGCGCGGACCTCGTCCAGCCGCTGGACGCGGCGCACCGCCTCGATCTGCTTCACCGTGTCGGCGTGGTAGCCGCGCACGGTCTCGGAGATGTCCGACAGGTACCGCACCCGGCCCGGCGGGATGACGGTCGCCGCGCCGGTCGACACCTTCGTCGTGATCTCCGGCAGGACGCCGTCCGCCAGTTCCAGGCCGTGCTCGCCGAGCAGGCCGCCCAGGTGCTGGTACAGCGCGGTGACGCCGTCGTCGTTGAACGTGGCGGCGCTGGTGCCGAACACGGGCATGTCCTCGGGCCGCTGCCCGAACGCCTCCCGGTTGCGGACGAGCTGCCGCGACACGTCCCGCAGCGCGTCGGCCGCGCCGCGCCGCTCGAACTTGTTGATCGCGACGACGTCCGCGAAGTCGAGCATGTCGATCTTCTCCAGCTGCGTCGCGGCGCCGAACTCGGGCGTCATCACGTACAGCGACACGTCGACCAGCGGAACGATCGCGGCGTCGCCCTGCCCGATGCCGGGCGTCTCCAGGATGACGAGGTCGTATCCGGCGGCCTTGCAGGCGCCGACGATGTCCTCGATGTTGTCGGGCAGCTCCCGCGCGCCGCGGGTCGCCAGCGAGCGGAAGAAGACGTGGTCGCCGTCCAGGGCGTTCATCCGGATGCGGTCGCCGAGCAGCGCGCCGCCGCCGCGCCGCCGCGTCGGGTCGACGGCCAGGACCGCGACGCGCAGCTTGTCCTGCTGGTCGACGCGGAGACGCCGCACCAGCTCGTCGGTGAGGGACGACTTCCCGGAGCCGCCCGTCCCGGTGATCCCCAGCACGGGGACGGGCCGCTTGCCCGCCGCCTCGGCGAGCAGCGCCCGGTCGTCGCCGGGCAGCTTCCCGGCCTGCAGGCAGGTGATGGCCCGCGCCAGCGCGTGCCGCTCCCCCGCCACCACGGCCTCGGCCGGGGCGGGCTCGGCGGCGAGGTCGACGTCGCAGTCGCGCACCAGCTCGTTGATCATCCCCGGCAGGCCGAGCCGCTGGCCGTCCTCCGGCGAGAAGATCCGCACCCCGGCCCCGGACAACCGCGCGATCTCCTCGTGGACGATCACGCCGCCGCCCCCGCCGAACACCTTCACGTGCTCGGCGCCGGCCTCCTTCAGGCTGCGCGACAGGAACTCGAAGTACTCGACGTGGCCGCCCTGGTACGAGCTGATCGCGACACCCTGCGCGTCCTCCTCCAGGACGGCGTCGACGACCTCGCGGACCGAGCGGTCGTGCCCGAGGTGCACCACCTCGGCGCCCTGCGACTGCAGGATGCGCCGCATGATGTTGATCGCCGCGTCATGGCCGTCGAACAGGGCCGCCGCCGTCACGAACCGGACCGGGTGCTCGGGCTTGTGCAGGTCCCCCGTCACCGCTCTCACCTCAACCCTTGGACATCCAATATTTGGAAGTTAAAATAGTTTCCATGCGCGAGCCAGTCAAGACCACGTACGGTGGCCCGATGCCCGATATGAGCGACCCGATTGCGGAGGCCCACCGCCAATGGAGCCTCCGGTGGCCCGAGCACGCCGACCACATGGCGGCCGTCACATCGGTCATGCGGGCCCAGCAGCTCCTGCTGAGCCGTATCGAGGCCGTCCTCAAACCGTACGCGCTGACGTTCGCCGCCTACGAGGCGCTGCGGCTGCTCGCCTTCACGCGCACGGGCACGCTCCCCATGGGCAAGATGGGCACCCGGCTCATGGTCCACCCCGCCTCGGTCACCAACGTGATCGGACGCCTTGAGCAGCGCGGCCTCGTCGGCCGCGGCCCCTCCCCCGACGACCGCCGCGTCGTCCTCGCCACGATCACGCCCGCCGGACGCGAGCTCGCCGAGGAGGCGACGCTGGCGCTCAACGAGTCCGGCTTCGGCATCGCCGGGCTCCCCGCCGCGCAGGCCGCCGGGATCACGGCCGCGCTCCACCCCGTCCGCCTCGCCGCCGGCGACCTCGACTGACCGTCCTCCAGCCCCCACCCACCGCCATCCAACGGACGAGCTCCGCTCGGCGAACCAGCCGTCCCCGACTGACGGGGCGTCCGCCGTCCGAAGGGGCGTCCCATATGCTGCGGTTCTGTATCCGGTGTGCCGCGAGGAGGCCTGATGACGGATTCGCCGACGATGACGTACGGCGGCTATCTCCGGCTCGATGATCTCCTGTCCTGCCAGGAGCCCAGGACGACCGCCCACGACGAGCTGCTGTTCGTGATCATCCATCAGGTGTACGAGCTGTGGTTCAAGCAGATCCTGCACGAGTCGGCGCTGCTGCAGCGCCGGCTGGAGGAGGGCAACAGCGCCGGCTCGCTGCACACGGCGCGCCGCATCGCCAAGATCCTCAAGACGGTGGTCGGGCAGCTGGACGTCCTGGAGACGATGACGCCCCGCCAGTTCGCGGCGTTCCGCGGCGAGCTCGGCACGTCCAGCGGGTTCCAGAGCGAGCAGTTCCGCGAGATCGAGGCCGTGCTCGGGCGGCGCGCGTTCCCGGCCTCGGACCTGCGCGACGACGAGCGGCTCCAGGCGGCGGTGGCGCGGCCGTCGATGTTCGACTCGCTGCTGCGCTACCTGGACGGGCTCGGGTTCCCCGTCCCGCGCGCGGCGCTCGACCGCGACACGTCCCGCCCGTGGGAGCCGGACGCCGGGGTGCAGAAGGCGCTGGTCGCCGCGTACGCGGACGAGTCCGGGCCCGGCATGGAGGTCTGCGAGGCGCTCGTCGACGTGGACGAGGGCATCCAGGAGTGGCGGTACCGGCACCTGAAGATGGTCGAGCGGACGATCGGCGCGAAGGTCGGGACCGGCGGGTCGGCCGGGGCCGACTACCTGCGCAAGACGCTGTTCGCGCCCGCGTTCCCGGATCTGTGGGAGGTCAGGTCCCAGACGGAGGAGGTCCCCGTCCATGGGGCGTGAGGAGGGCGGAGGCGAGCGGGTCGCGATCGTCGGCGCGGGGCTGGCGGGCTGCCTGCTGGCGGTGCTGCTCGGCCGCCGGGGCATCCCGGTGACGGTGTACGAGCGGCGTCCCGACCCGCGGGTCGCGGGCGCCGAACGCGGGCGTTCGATCAACCTGGCGATCTCGGCGCGCGGCCTGGCGGCGCTGGAGCAGGTCGGGCTGCGCGACCAGTTGCTCAAGCAGGCGCTGCCCATGCACGGCCGGATGGTGCATCCGCTGGCGGGCGGCCAGAACTTCCAGCCTTACAGCGCGGACGGCGAGCGCGCGATCAACTCCGTCAGCCGGGCCGAGCTGAACCGGTCGCTGCTGGACACGGCCGAGGCCACGCCCGGCGTCACGCTGCGGTTCTCCCAGCGCGTCACCGGCGTGGACGCCGGCGCCGGGACGATCCTCCTGGACGAGGCCGACGCCGAGCCCGCCGACGTCGTCCTCGCCGGGGACGGCGCCTACAGCGCGGTCCGCAGATCCCTGGCGCTGGACGGCGACGACGCCGACTTCCTGGAGCACGGCTACAAGGAGCTGACCGTCCCGCCGAAGGACGGCGAGTTCGCGCTCGACCCCGACGCGCTGCACATCTGGCCGCGCGGCACCACGATGATGATCGCGCTGCCGAACCTCGACCGGTCGTTCACCTGCACGCTGTTCTGGCCCAAGGACGACTTCGCCGCGCTCGACACGCCGGAGAGGGTCGCCGCCTACTTCGAGCGCCACTATCCGGACGTCGCGGGCCTCATGCCCGACCTGGCCGACGACTACGCGCACAACCCGGTCGGGTCGCTGGTGACCGTCCGGTGCTGGCCGTGGACGCGGTACGGGGACGGCGCGCTCGTGGCGCTGCTCGGCGACGCGGCGCACGCGATCGTCCCGTTCTTCGGGCAGGGCGCCAACTGCGCGTTCGAGGACTGCATCGAGATCGACCGGTGCCTGACCGAGGCGGGCGGCGACTGGGCCCGCGCGCTGTCGCTCTACCAGGAGCGGCGCAAGGCCAACACCGACGCGATCGCGGAGATGGCCCTCGACAACTTCATCGAGATGCGCGACCGCGTGTCGTCGCCGGTCTACCGGGCGAAGCGGGCGGCGACGCACGCGCTGGAGCGGCGGCTGGCGGGACGCTACGTGTCCCGGTACGAGCTGGTGTCGTTCTCGACGATGCCGTACGCGGAGATCCCGGCGCGGATCAGGCGGCAGAACCGCGTCCTCGCGGCGTCCGTGCTCGGCGGCGCGGCCGTCCTCGCCCTGGCCGCCCGCGCCCTCCGCCGCCGGTAGCTCAGCCGCGGCGGCGGGCCGCCTCACGGACGGCGCGGCGGCCCGCGACGAGGTCGGCGACGGCCGCGGCCAGCGCCGCCAGGACGAACACCAGGATGACGATCAGCCCGTGCCGGAACGCCGCCGCCCAGTCCCCGCCCGTCCCGGCGACGGTGGCGAAGAACACCGACCCGACCGCGGCGATGCCCGTCGCGGTGCCGACCCGCTGGCCCGTCTGCAGGACGCCCGCCGCGCTGCCGCCCTCGGTGTAGTGCACCTCCGACAGGGTGATCGTCTGGTTCGGGGCGATGACCAGGCCGCTGCCGAGGCCCGCGATGAGCAGCGGCGCCGCCGTCCACCAGGCCACGCCGGACCCCGGATGCACCTCGACCGCCACCCACGCCGCGCCGAGACCCACCAGGACCACGCCGAGCCCGGCGGCGACGAGCGGGCGCCCGTACCGAGCCACGACCTGGCCGCCCGCGGCGGACGCGATGCCGGACCCGACCGCGAACGGGGTGATCGCGAGCCCCGCGCCGAGCGCGCTGTAGCCGAGACCGTTCTGCAGGTAGAGCGTGAAGATGAAGAAGATCGCGGTGAACCCGGCGAAGTACAGGAGGGCGATCGCGGAGCCGAGCGCGTACGAGCGGAGCCGGAACAGGCCGAGGTCCACCATCGGCGTCCCCGCTCGGCGCTCCCACACGGTGAACAGCGCGATCAGGGCCGCGCCCGCGAGCACCAGCAGCCATTTCAGGTCGCTCTTCCACTGCTGCTCCTGGACGAGCGGCAGCAGCACGCACACGACGCCCGCGCCGAGCAGGAGGACGCCGAGCGGGTCCAGGCCCTGCCGTTCCCCGTAGACGGGCGCGGGCAGGAGCCGCCACGCCAGCACCAGCGCCACCACGCCGACCGGCACGTTCACGTAGAACACCCAGCGCCAGCCCTCCTCGGGCCCGGCGATCGCGATCAGCCCGCCGCCGAGCAGCGGCCCGACCGCCGTGGCGATGCCGATGACGGCGCCGAGCGCGCCGAACGCCCGGCCCCGCTCCGCGCCGTGGAACAGCTGCTGGATCAGCCCCGCGACCTGCGGGTTCAGGATCCCGCCCGCGACGCCCTGCACGAGCCGAGCCAGGACGAGGAACGAGATCGTCGGCGCGATCCCGGCCGCCGCGCTCGCCAGCGTGAACAGCGCGAGCCCGGACAGGAACACGGCGCGGCGGCTGCGGGCGTCGCCGAGCCGCCCGGCCGGGACGAGGACGAGCCCGAACGTCAGCGCGTACCCCGACAGGATCCACTGCAGCTCCGCGGCGGACGCGTGCAGGCCCTCCCGGATCGACGGGAGCGCCACGTTGACGATGCTGACGTCCAGCAGGGTCATGAACGCCGCGACCAGGCAGACCGAGAGCGCCTCCCAGCGGCGCCGCCGCTCCGCCGCCCGGCCTCCGGCGTCCGCAGGCTCCGTCCGCACGGCAGGGTCCTATCCGGGGATCACCGGGCGAAACGCGCGTCACCGGCCGGAACGCGGAGCGGGCGCGCCGTGCCCGGCGGGCTGTGCCAGAGTTGCCGGATGACCGACTCCGTTCAGGGAACCGGCCCCGAGGAACTGCAGTGCTCCGCCAAGGGCTGCCGCGCCGACGCCGTGTGGGCGCTGCGGTGGAACAACCCGAAGATCCACACTCCGGACCGGCGGAAGATCTGGTTCGCGTGCGACGAGCACCGCGAGAGCCTGTCGGCGTTCCTCGGCCGCCGCGACTTCCTGAAGGACGTCGTCCCCGTCGCCGAGCGGGACGCGCCCGCGCGGAACGAGGACTAGGCGTCGTCGAGGACGGTCCCGCCCATCTGCTCCGGGACCTCGGGCGCGGGCCCGGGGACGTCGGCGGCGGGCTCCGCGGCGGCGGCCGACTGCCAGCCCTCGGCCATCTCGGTCAGCCGGGCGGCGGCGTCCCGCGCGGGGACGCCGCGCCCGACCGCGAGGCCGAGCAGGTACGCCGTGACCGGCGCGCCGGGCCGCGCGACGCCGTGCGCGACGTCGCGGGCGAGGTCCAGCACCAGGCCCTGGTCGATGTCGCCGCGTTCCAGGCCCAGCTCCTGGCAGGCCGCGTTGATCCAGTCCTCCAGCACCGGCATGGGTCCCCCTTCTCGCGTCGTCCAGCCGAACCTGCCCACTCTCACACGATCAAAGCAGGTGCTCGGCGGCGGCCAGATCCTCCGGGGTGTCGCAGTCGTACCAGGCCGGACGCGAACCAGGCGGCGGCGCGACCAGGGCCGGGTCGAGCGGGCCGAGGAGCCCGCGCAGCGACGCGCCCGTGTAAGCGTTGAGGGCGTCCCGCAGCGTCGCGGACCGCCAGCAGCCGGCGAGCCACTGCTCGCGGCCCTCGTCGTCCAGGAGGACGGCTCCGGCCCGCTCCGCCGCGGCGTCCAGGAGCCCGGTCACGTGGACGGGGCGCAGGAACGGCAGATCGGCCGCCAGCAGCACCAGCCACTGCGACCGCACCTCCGCCAGCCCGGCCCTCAGCGCCGGGACCGGCCCCGCGCCCGGCGGATCCTCCCGCACAAAGACGGCCTCCGGCAGGACGTCCCGCCGCGGCCCCACCACGATCAGCCGGGACGCGCCGGACGCGGCGTCCGCCGCCCATTCGAGCAGCGTCCGCCCGCCGAGCGGCGCTGCGGGCTTGTCGGCACCGAACCGCCGGGCCCGCCCGCCCGCCAGCAGCACCGCGTCGAAAGGCACAGGGGCTCAGCCGCCGATCGCCGACATGGGCCGGGCGGGCTGCAGGAAGGACGGGTCGTCGATGCCGTGCCCCGCGCGCTTGGCCCGCACCGCCTTGCGCCACCGCTCGGCCAGCTCGGCGTCGTCCGCTCCGGCGCGCAAGGCGTCCCGCAGGTTGGACTCCTCGGTGGCGAACAGGCAGTTGCGGACCTGCCCGTCGGCGGTGAGCCGCACCCGGTCGCACGCGCCGCAGAACGGCCGGGACACCGAGCCGATCACGCCGACGGTGTAGGGGCCGCCGTCCACGGTGAACGACTCGGCGGGGGCGCTGCCGCGGTCGTGCTCCTCGTCCGGGGCGATCGCGAACGCCGCGGCCAGCCGCTCCAGGATCTCGTCGGCGGTGATCATGTCGTGGCGGGTCCAGCCGTGCTGGGCGTCCAGCGGCATCTGCTCGATGAACCGGAGCCGGTACCCGTGGTCGAGGCAGTACCGCAGCAGCGGGACGGCCTCGTGGTCGTTGATCCCCCGCATCAGCACCGCGTTGATCTTGACGGGTTCCAGCCCCGCGGCCTGCGCCGCCGCAAGGCCGGTCAGGACGTCGTCCAGACGGTCGCGGTGCGCGAGCCGCTTGAACGTTTCCGGATCGAGGGTGTCGAGGGACACGTTCACCCTGTCGAGCCCCGCCTCGGCCAGCGGCCCCGCGAGCCGGTCGAGCCCGATGCCGTTCGTCGTCAGCGAGATCTGCGGACGCGGCGACAGCTCCGCCGTCCGCCGCACGATGTCGGGCAGGCCGCGGCGCAGAAGCGGCTCGCCGCCGGTGTAGCGGACCTCGGTGACGCCGAGGTCCCGGACGGCCAGCCCGACCAGCCGCAGGACCTCGTCGTCGGTGAGCAGCTCCGGCTTGGGCAGCCAGTCCAGGCCCTCCGGGGGCATGCAGTACGAGCACCGGAGATTACAGCGGTCGGTGAGGGAGACCCGCAGGTCCGTCGCGGTTCGGCCGAATGTGTCGACCAGCACGGGCGCCCCTTCCTGCTGATTACGGTCGATCCTCTCCACCCTATTGCGGTGGTTGACGATCCGTCCCTCACGAGAGACGGTAACCATCCGTCCGGCATCTGGGAGGCTGCGTGACCACGGTACGGAAGTGGGAGTTCGCGGGGACGCGGGGCGCCGTCACGGCCAGGATCTGGACGGACGGCGACCCCTGGTACATCGCCGTCCTCGTGCACGGATACGGCGAGCACCTCGGCCGCTACGACCACGTCGCGGACGTCCTCGCCCGGCACGGCGCCGTCGTCTGCGGCCCCGACCACATGGGCCACGGCCGCTCGGCCGGCGACCGCGTCCTGATCGAGGACTACGACGACGTGGTCGCCGACCTGCACACGGTCGTGGAGTCGGCGCGCGGCGACCGTCCCGGCCTGCCCGTCGTCATGATCGGGCACTCGATGGGCGGGCTGATCGCGACCCGGTACGCCCAGCTGCACCGCGGCGTCCTCGCCGCGCTGGTGCTGTCGGGGCCCGTCCTCGGCCGCTGGCACGTCGTGGACGAGCTGCTCCCCCTCGACGAGATGCCCGACGAGCCCATCGACACGTCCGTCCTGTCCCGCGACCCGGCCGTCGGGAAGGCGTACGCCGAGGACACGCTCGTCTGGCACGGCCCGTTCAGGAAGGCCACGGTCACGGCGCTCGACACGGCGCTCAGGCGCGTCAACGAGCACGGCTCCCTCGGCGACCTGCCGACCTTCTACATGCACGGCGCCGCGGACGAGCTCGTCCGCCCGCGCGACACGCGGACCGGGATCGACGCCGTCCGCGGCACCGACTTCACCGAGCGCCTCTACCCCGGCGCCCGCCACGAGGTCTTCAACGAGACCAACCGCGAGGAGGTCCTCGCCGACGTCACCGCCTTCATCGACGGCGTCCTGACCTGACCGCCCCCGCCGCCGGCCCGGAGCAGGGCGACCGGGACTGCCACGTGCCCCGGTCGCCCTCGTTCGATCAGGAGTGCGGCGGTCCGGTGAAAGCGAAGTAGCCACTGAAGCCGCTGCCCGGCAACTGGCTGGGTGTTGCCGTACAGCGCGCTGCCGCGGCCCAGCACGATCAACTGGTCGTCCAAGGTGCGGCCGGCGGCCGGTGCGGCGCCGGTCGAGGCCGGGTTGCCCGCGGCGACCCCGCCCAGCCACGTGTAGCCGGAGAACAGCCCGTTGAACGGCCGCCGGTTGATGTAGATCGCGTCGTGCCAGTACCCGTGGCGAAGATGAACCTGCCATTCGGGTCGGCCGCGGGCGTGCTGGCCTGCGTGACGTCGAACGGCAGCGGCGCCACCTTCGCGGCCGCCGGCACCGCCAGGACAACGCCGCTCACCCCGAGCGCCACGCCCGCGATCACCACGACCAGGACGCGCAGGACGCCCCCACGCCGCCCAGGCGCGGCGGTTTGATTTCGTGTCATGCCCGACCATGTCTGTTGGAGCTGAATCACCCCTACTTCGCGCCGCCAGGGACAGCGGATGCCTATGCCGGCGTCCCGATACCGACGCAACGTTCCGGCTCATCCCGCTGCTGGATGCCGGGCGCGACGCGGCCTGGCCGTGGCTGGAGGCCGCCCGCGCGCCGGGTCCGCCATGCAGGCCCCGTGGCGGACCCGGCGGGCTGATCCCACGTGGCTAGGACGGGCAGACGGAGGGGGGGCAAGGGGGCACCTTCGCGACGGGAAGCCGGATGGTCTAGGGGACTGGGCTGAAGGTATTGGCTGAGGCGAAGGCCGATTGGGGCCGTTCGGCCATGGTTCGCAGAAGCCATTGAATTTTCATCTTCCGGCGTATTCAAGTAAGACCGGAGGTGACCTCTTTGCCCGAATGTTCCCTGGCGGGCGTTGCGGCATTAACGCGTCGTCGTGGAGTCTGACCAGTAAGGACCCGATCCCATCGAGGAGGGATTTGACATGGCCGGACCGGCCTACCCTGGCTACGTCTTCAAGCAGCCGCCGCCGATGAAGGGCAAGGGCAACGACGTAAAGAACTGGCAGACCCAGATGAACAAGCGCGGATTTCACCTCAAGGTCGACGGCATCTACGGCCCGAAATCCGCGGACGACTGTAGAGATCTCCAGAAGATGGCAAAACTGAAGGTGGACGGAATCGTCGGCCCGAAGACCTGGGATGCCACCTGGAACGCCGCGATCACGCTGCCCGTGTAGCCGTTGAGCCGTTCTCCGTTTCAATGGTGAACGCTCACCACAAAGCGTGCCGGAGCCCTGTTCCGGCACGCTCTGTTCTTGCTCCGCGCCGTTCCCCGGATCAGCTCTGCAGGATGAGCCGCACTGGAAGGACAATGGCGGCATGCGCCTCGACCCGGATGGTGAGCTGTCTGAGCTGCCCGACCTCGACCAGGCCGCACGCCTGGCGAAGGTGACCCGCCGCACCCTCGATCGACGGATCGCCGCCCGCCCGCCGCCCGCCCGTGTACGAGGTCCGCGGGCTCACCGGCCGCTACGTCCGTGAGGACGAGCCGCCGGAGGTCGACCACGAGCGCCGCCAGTCGCGCGGGACGGTGCGCCGATGCTGCGCTCCCCGTGACGTCACCTCGTCAACTCCACCATGAGCACGGCCGTAACTGCGCAGGCCACCCGATGGGCTGTGCCAGCTTTGGGTCTTTAGCGACCGCGACGCCGACGACCACGGCGCTGAACACGGCTAGCAGCGCAGACGTGTCCAGGGACACAGCATCTGACGACTGCGTGGCGTGCCGAGCAGGACGTGGCTCATCTCGGGCTCGGCCTTCGTGTAGAGAGTCGGGTTCGGTCCAGACGGCTCCCTGTTGGCGCAGGGGCCGTCACCGGCGAGAAGTTCGCCTAAGAACCGGTCGGTCGTCCGGGCGTAGTCATCAACGCGGGACGCCTCCTCTAGCACCTCTGCCCGCTCAGCAAATTCAAGATTGACCCCCATCACGTCGATCGCCGCAGCTCGTCGCAACGGGTCCCGGATCCGATCGCGGAAGACGAACAAGGCGACCGCGACAGCGAGCGGCCAAACCGACGACTTCCAGTACTCCAGGACGAGCTTGGTGATTTCACCCAGGTCCCCTCGATTCGCGTGCGGACGGATGACGCTACTCAGACCGCTATGCCAGCTCGATCCTGACCCCCTTTGCGTCGATCATCGTGACCCTTTGCAAGGCATCGCTGATCGGATCTCGGTAGACGACGAACCCGATCACAACGCCCAGGGTCACGACCGTCACCGTCCAGCACTTAAAGACGAGCTCGGTTTTCTCCACGCTGCCCCTCAATTCGTACGTCGGGCCGACGACGCTACTGAGACCTCACCCCGGCGGATCGGTTCCGCTCTCTCGTGATCAGATCGGAGCCCACGTGGGCGAGGAGGTGATGTGACGACTGCAGTGTTCGCCCGTGGTGGCCGGATGGCCGACCAGGTGCGCGAGGAAGGCCCGGCGGATCGACTCCACGAGGGTCGTGCACCGGCCGGCGCCGGGCCAGGAGAGGGTCGGGCACCTGTACCGCTGGGAGGCGAGGGGCGCGGTTCAGCTCGGCGCGTGGAGGCCCGTCGCGCGACCATCCCCAAGAGTTCCCCCGAAGCCCTCCCGGCAGGGGCACACGCAGGGCACACGGGCACGGGAGTCGCCCGAGACCTGCGGGGAACTCTTGGGGACGTCCGGCGTCAGGTCGCCTACTCGGCCTCAGCCCTTCACGCAGATGAGCTGGCGGAGGTGGGCGACGACCTCGACCAGGTCGGACTGCGCCTCGATGACCGTCTCCAGGTCCTTGTAGGCGCCGGGGATCTCGTCGATGACGCCGCTGTCCTTGCGGCACTCGACTCCCCTGGTCTGCTCGATCAGGTCGTCCACGGTGAAGTTCTTGCGGGCCTTGTTGCGGCTCATCTTGCGGCCCGCTCCGTGCGAGGCGGAGTTGTACGCGGTCTCGTTGCCGAGGCCGCGGACGATGTAGGTGCCCGTCGCCATCGAGCCCGGGATGATCCCGAGGTCGCCCGCGCCCGCGCGGATCGCGCCCTTGCGGGTGACCAGCAGCTCGACGCCGCCGTACTCCTCCTCCGCCACGTAGTTGTGGTGGCAGGAGATGACCTGGTCCCACCTGCAGCGCTGCTCGCCGAACCGCTTGGTCACGACGTCCTGCGCGAGCGCCATCATGACGGCGCGGTTGCGGCGCGCGTACTCCTGCGCCCAGAACAGGTCGTGGCGGTAGGCGTCCATCTTGGCGGTGCCGGTGAGGAACACGGCGAGGTCGTTGTCCGGCAGGTCCTGGTTGTGCGGCAGCTTGCGGGCGGCCTCGATGTGCTGCTCGGCCAGCTCGTTGCCGATGTTGCGGGACCCCGAGTGCAGGACGAGCCAGATCGCGCCCTCGTCGTCCGCGCACAGCTCCAGGAAGTGGTTGCCGCCGCCGAGCGTGCCCATCTGGACGCGGGCGCGGCCGAGGCGGGACCGCACCGCCGGGTGCAGGTCGTCGAACGCCTTCCAGAAGTCGTACCAGCCGCGCTCCTTCAGGTTCGGCAGCCCGGACGGGTCGACGGCCTGCCGGTGCGAGCCGCGGCCGACCGGGATCGCCTTCTCCAGCTTCGAGCGCAGCGCGGACAGGTCGTCCGGCATGTCCTCGACGGTGAGGGACGACTTCGCGGCGGTCATCCCGCAGCCGATGTCGACGCCGACGGCCGCCGGGGACACCGCGTCCTTCATCGCGATCACCGAGCCGACGGTGGCGCCCTTGCCGTAGTGGACGTCGGGCATCACCGCGAGGCCCTCCACCCACGGCAGGGCCGAGACGTTGCGGAGCTGGTCGAGGGCGAGGTCCTCGACGGTGCCGGGGTCGGTCCACATCCGGATGGGAACGCGGCCGCCCTTGATGGTCTGGTACGGCATTCCTTCTCCTTGCTCGACGGGAACCGAACCGTGATCTATGACGCCAGAGCGCGGGCCCGCGGTTCAACCGGTTTTCCCGTGCGGAGCCGGGCCATGCGGCGTCAGGAGCGGCGGCGTTCGGTGAGGCCGAGGCCGTCCAGATGGCGGAGCAGGGCGACGGCGACGCGGCGGCTCGTGCCGAGGGCGTCGGCCGCCTGGCGCGGCCTGAACGGCTGCGGCAGCCCGGACAGGACGCGCAGCGCCTCCTGGTCGGCGCCCGGCGGCAGGACGATCTCGTCGCCGTCGCCGGTGATCCGCAGGACGGCGCCCGCGCGTTCGGCGGCGGCGAGGGCGTCGCCGGTGAGGCCCAGCTCGGCCAGCCGGTCCGGGGCGGGTGCGTCGAACGGCGAGTCCGCCAGGTCGGCCTTGAGGCGCTCCACGGCCGCCGTCCAGACCGGCTGCGCGTCGGCGGGGCCGTAGACGCGCCCGGCCTCCACCCGCAGCGGCGGACGGACGAGCGCCTCCACGAGCTGCCGGGCGGGAAGCCCCAGCCGCAGCCGGACGGTCTCCAGCGGAATGCCGGGCGCGTGCGGGTTCTCGGCCGCGTGCAGGGCCGCCTCCTCGGCCAGGCGTTCGAACAGCGACTCCCAGTGTGCGGGGTCGGCGAGCCATTCGCCGTTCAGCGCGACGGCGCCGTCCGGCGGCGCGCAGCCCATCACCGACAGCTCGGCGCGGCGGAGCACGCCGTGGCGGCGCAGCACGATCGCGCCGTCCGGCCGGTCGGGCCACGACGCCAGCTCCCGCGCTCGGGCCGCCCCGGCGCCGCGCCGCACGAGGGTCGGCGGACGGACGTCCAGCACGCTCACCCCCGCGATCGACCGGCGCTCCGGGTCGCGCAGGATCCCGGTGTCCCCCAGATGCAGCGCGAGGCGGCTGTTCAGCGTGAGGCGGGCCGTGTCGGGGCCGAGCGGGCGCAGCCGCACCGGGACGGCCGCGGCCCCGAGGTGCAGCGTCATCCGCCGCGCCAGCCTCCCGGACGCCTCCCCGAAGCGCGTGCGGACGTCGACGCTGGTGGTGTGGGTCCAGGCGTCGGCGGCGACGAGCGCCATGCCGACGTCGACGCGTCCCGCGTCGCGCAGGGTCAGCACGACGCGGGAGACGCCGCCGACCGTCTCGTGCGGTTCGCCCGCGCAGCCGATCGTCCGGACGCGGACGCGCTCGCCCGCGGGCATAAGCAGCAGCTCGTCGCCGACGGTGATCGTCCCGGCGGTGAGGGTGCCGGTGACGACGGTCTGCCGCCCGGCGGTGAAGGCGTGGTCGATCCACAGCCGCACCGGCGCGTCCGGGTCGGGGACGGGCAGGCGCCCGGCGAGGCGGTCCAGCGCGGCGGTCAGCTCGTCCATCCCGGCGCCGGTGTCGGCGCTGACCGCGACCGCCTCGACGCCGCGCAGCGCGGTGCCGGCGAGCCGCTCGCGGGCCTGCCGCAGCGCGAGCTTCGGGTCGGCGACGTCCGACCGGGTGACGGCGAGCACGCCGAACCGGACGCCGAGCGCGCCGAGGACGTCCAGGTGCTCCTGCGACTGCGGCATCCAGCCCTCGTCGGCGGCGACGGACAGCAGCACGGCGGGCGCGGGCGCGGCGCCGGCGAGCATCGCCGGGACGTCGCGTTCGCCGCCGGGGACGTCCACGAACGCGACGCGCCGCCCCGAGGGCAGCTCCGTCCAGGCGCCGGGCGGGTCGGTGTCCTTGCCGGTGAGGGCGCGCACGAGCGCGGACTTGCCGTGCCCACCGTGGCCGGCGGTGGTGACGACCTGCATCAGCGGCCTCTCCGTGCATGGACGCAGACGACCGTGCGGGGGAAATCAACGCGGGGGTAGTGCAGACGAAGGTCCACGGAAGGCAACCCTATGGACGCCGGAGGCCCGCGCAAAACCAGATCCTGCACATACAGCGGATTCAGCCGCGGGCGGCCTCGCCGTGCCCGGAACGCGCAGCCTCCGTGTGGGCGGAGCGCGCGGCCTCGCCGTGGCCGGAGTGCGCCTCGAAGTCGTCCACCATGCGGTGGACGAGGCCCGCGAGCCGCTCGCGCTCGCCGGGCGACCAGCCGGCGAGGGCCTCGGAGATCCAGCGCCGCCCGGATGCGCGGATCGACTCGACCGCGTGCAGCCCGGAGCCGCTGAGCCCGACCCTCCTGCACCGCTTGTCGTCGGGGTCGGGCAGCAGCTCGACGTATCCGGCCCGCTCCAGCCGCTGCACCTGGCGGGTGACGTGCGGCGCCTCGACGGCGAGCCGCGCGGCCAGCTCCCCCGGGCGCATCGGGCCGTGCTCGGCGAGGGCGCGCAGCAGCGGGACGGCGGCGCGGTCGACCGGGACGCCCGCGGCGATCACCGTCCGGTCGTGCTGGCGGAACCGCGTCAGCATGTGCGCGACCCGGCTCAGCGCCCGCTCGATCTCCGCGACGTCCGACGACTGCGCGGCGTCCGGCGGCCCGGCTGCGCCCGACGGCACCGGTGACGACATGCCGCTCACCCTACCCCTCTACAATCCTTAACTTAGGTAAGCAAAGTAGTGGAGGTGTGCATGACGGGGGTCCCGACCACGGCGCGCGAGACGGCGGGGCGACCCGCCGCCGATCCGCCGCGGACCGGCCGCACGCTGCTCGCGCTGGCGGCCGCCGGGATGGTCGTGTCGGTGCAGCAGACCCTGGTGCTCCCGCTCCTGCCCCAGCTCGGCCGCGCCTTCGACGCGCCGATCACCGACGTGACCTGGGTGTTCACCGCGTCCCTGCTGGCCGGGGCGACCGCCACCCCGCTGCTGACGCGGTTCGGCGACATGTACGGCAAGAAGCGGATGATCCTGCTCGCGCTGAGCCTGCTGCTGATCGGCTCGGTGATCTGCGCGCTGTCCGGGTCGCTGCCCGTGCTCATCGCCGGGCGCGCCGTGCAGGGCGTCTCGTCGTCGCTGATCCCGCTGGCGATCGGCATGATCAGGGACACCTTCCCGCGCGACCGGGTCATCATGGCGATCGGGATCGTCAGCGCCACGATGGGCGTCGGCGGCAGCGCCGGCATGATCGTGACCGGGCTGATCGCCGACCGCACCGCCAGCCACCATCCGGTGTTCTGGATCGCCGCCGCGATCGCCGCCGCCGCGCTGGTGCTGGTCGCCGTGGCGGCCAGGGACGTCGGCGGCCGGACGGGCGGGCGGCCCGACTACGCCGGCGCGGCGGTGCTCGCCGGCATGCTGTTCAGCCTGCTGCTCGCGATCAGCGAGGGCAACAACTGGGGCTGGACGTCCGGCGGCGTGCTCGCCCTGTTCGCCGCCGCGGCGGTGCTGTGCGCCGCGTGGGTGGCGATCGAGCTGCGGGTCCGCGCGCCGCTGGTGCGGCTGGCCCTGCTGGTCGGGCCGCGGTCGCTGTCGGCCAACCTCGTGTCCGCGCTGCTCGGCTTCTCCATGTTCGCCGCGTTCACGCTGATCTCGGGCTTCGTGCAGGCACGGCCCGGCGCCGTCGGGTACGGCCTGGACGGATCGGTCCTCGACGTCGGCCTCTACATGCTCCCGAACACGGTCACGATGCTGGTGTTCTCCACGATGGCCGGACGGATCGCCGCCCGCATCGGCCCCGCCTTCACCCTCGCGCTCGGGACGGTGTTCGTCGCGCTGTGCTACGTCTGGCTGGCCGTGTCGAACTCGCACGTGTACGACGTCCTCGCGTTCAGCTCCCTCCAGGGGACCGGGTTCGGGATCGCGTACGCGGCGCTCGGGACGCTCGCCGTCCAGCACGTCCCGATGGACCAGAGCGGCATCGCCAGCGGGATCAACTCGCTCGTGCGCGTCGCGGGCGGCAGCGTCGCGGGCGCGATCACCGCGTCTATCCTGGCCGCGCAGGTCATCCCCGGCACCGCCGAGCCCACCCTGGACGCCTATGTGCTGTGCTTCTGGATCGTCGCCGCGGGCGCCGCGCTGGCCGCCGTCGTCGCCGTCGTGCACGGCCTGCGGCACCCTGATCAGGCCGCCGGAACCGGCCGCTCCGGAGGGCTCTTCCGCCGGACGCGGAGCGGCGGGGGGCCTTGACGAACCGGGCCCGCGCCATGCCCTATAGGGGGGCGGCCCGAATCGGAGCACGGGGCCGATCGCCGGAGGGCCGAACGCCGCTGAGCGGGACCAGGGACCCGCACCGGGAGGACGACATGGGCGCCTACGCGGCCGCGTACGAACGCAGCATCGCCGATCCGACCCGCTTCTGGGGACTGGCGGCGCGGGACGTCCGCTGGCTCGTCCCGCCGGACCGGGTGCTGGACGACGGCGCGCCCCCGTTCTACCGCTGGTTCACCGGCGGCGAGCTGAACACCTGCGACAACGCGCTCGACCGGCACGTCGAGGAGGGCCGCGGCGACCAGCCCGCGCTGATCTACGACAGCCCGGTGACCGGGACCGTCCAGACCTACACCTACCGCGAGCTGACCGACCTCGTCGCCCGGTTCGCCGGGGCGCTGCGGGCGCAGGGCGTCGACCGCAGCGACCGGGTGGTCATCTACCTGCCGATGGTGCCGGAGGCCGTCATCGCGATGCTGGCGTGCGCCCGGCTCGGCGCGGTGCACTCGGTCGTGTTCGGCGGGTTCGCGGCGCGGGAGCTGGCCGTCCGGATCGACGACGCCCGGCCCAAGGCGGTCGTGTCGGCGTCCTGCGGCATCGAGGGGGGACGCGTCGTCCCCTACAAGCCGCTGCTCGACCGAGCGCTCGACCTCGCCAAGCACAAGGTGGAGCGGTGCGTGATCCGGCAGCGCGAGCAGCTGCACGCCGACCTCGTCCGGCCGCGGGACGTGGAGTGGGACGAGGCCGTCGCCGCCGCGGGGCCCGCCGAGTGCGTGCCCGTCGCCGCCACCGACCCGCTCTACATCCTGTACACGTCGGGGACGACCGGGCGGCCGAAGGGCGTCGTCCGCGACAACGGCGGCCACGCGGTGGCGCTGCGCTGGTCGATGGAGAACGTGTTCGGCGTCGGGCCCGGCGAGGTGTTCTGGGCGGCGTCCGACGTCGGCTGGGTGGTCGGGCACTCCTACATCGTGTACGCGCCGCTGCTCACCGGCTGCACGACCGTCCTGTACGAGGGCAAGCCCGTCGGCACGCCGGACGCGGGCGCGTTCTGGCGCGTCGCCGCGCAGCACCGGGTGAAGGCGCTGTTCACCGCGCCGACCGCGATCCGCGCCATCAAGAAGGAGGACCCGGAGGGCGCGCTGCTCGCCGGGCACGACCTGTCCGTCCTCGACACGCTCTTCCTGGCCGGGGAGCGGCTGGACCCCGACACCTACCGGTGGGCGTCGCGCGTCCTGGACCGTCCGGTCATCGACCACTGGTGGCAGACGGAGACGGGCTGGCCGATCGTGGCGAACCTGCGCGGGCTGGAGCCGATGCCGGTCAAGCCCGGCTCCCCGTCCGTGCCGGTCCCCGGCTACGACGTGCGCGTCCTCGGCCCGGACGGCGCGTCCGTCCCGCCCGGCGAGGACGGCGACATCGCCATCCGCCTCCCCCTGCCGCCGGGAACGCTCCCCACCCTCTGGCAGGACGACGAGCGCTTCGTGGAGTCGTACCTGACGACCTATCCGGGCCACTACCTCACCGGCGACGGCGGCCACATCGACGAGGACGGCTACGTCTGGGTGATGGGCCGCACCGACGACGTGATCAACGTGGCCGGGCACCGGCTGTCCACCGGGACGATGGAGGAGGTCATCGCCTCCCACCCGGCCGTCGCCGAGTGCGCGGTCATCGGCGTCCAGGACGCGCTCAAGGGCCAGGTCCCGCGCGGGCTGATCGTGCTGAAGAGCGGCGTCCTCGCCGAGCCGGGCGAGGTGTGCGCGGAACTGGTCGCGATGGTCCGCGACCAGGTCGGCCCGGTCGCCGCCCTCAAGGAGATCACGGTCGTCGCCGCGCTCCCCAAGACCCGCTCCGGCAAGATCCTCCGGGGCGTGATGCGCGGCATGGCCGACGGCCGGGAGGTCCCCGCCCCCTCAACGATCGAGGACCCCGGCGTCCTGGACGACCTGCGCCCCGTCCTGCGCAAGGCCCTCTAGGGCGCCCTGGGCGGCTTCGACCCCGGCGCTTTGGGCGCCCCCGGCGCTCCCGGCGATCTGGGCGGTCTCGGCGAGTGGACGATCCGCTTGGGCCAGCACACCGCCACCAGGAACACGCCGAGCGCGGCGATCGAGATCTGGAAGACCGTCTCCCAGAGGCTCCAGTTCCCGGACGCCAGGCCGAACAGGCTGGCGAGGCCCGTCCCCGCGAACGCCGCGACGATCCCGACCGCGATCGTGCACCAGACCGGCATGCTCTCCCGGTCGGGCGCGAGCAGCCGTCCCAGCACGCCGACGGCGGCGCCCAGGACGACGGCCGCCGCTAGCCCCCCGATGGTCATGTCCCCCGTCCTCCAGCCCCTGCCCGCCGCCGGTCAAACGGCGGGCTTCGCTCGGCCTCCGATTGCCAGGCCACGGCGAAGGCCCGGTCATGGGAGCCCCTACCCGCGTCAAGGACGCCGACACGAACCCCCCGGAACGGCCGTTTCAGGACGTCGAGGTCAGCGGATTCAGGACGTCGGGGTCAGCGGACGACCAGCGTGCGGCGCCCGGGGGCGACCAGCTCGCCGATGACCGGGGCGCCGGGGATCTCCCCGGCGATCAGCAGGCCGCCGGAGATCTGCGCGTCCGCCAGCAGCAGCCGCTCCTCCTCGGCGATCCGGCGGAACTCGGTGTGCGGCGACACCCAGGACAGGTTGCGCCGCGTCCCGCCGGGGACGAACCCGTGCCGCACCGCGGTCCGGGCGCCGTCCAGGTACCGGACGGCGGAGGCGTCCACGACGGCCGTGACGCCGCTGGCCCGCGCCAGCTTGTAGAGGTGGCCGAGCAGCCCGAACCCGGTGACGTCGGTGGCGCAGGCTATGCCGCGTTCCAACGCGGCGAGGCCCGCGTCCGCGTTCAGCGCCGTCATCGTCTCCACGGCATGCGGGAACACCTGCCCGGTCGCCTTGTGGCGGGCGTTGAGGACGCCGATGCCGAGCGGCTTCGTCAGCGACAGCGGAACCCCTGGGCGCCCGGCGTCCAGCCGCAGCAGCCGGCCGGGGTCGGCGACGCCGGTGACGGCCATGCCGTACTTCGGCTCGGGGTCGTCGACGCTGTGGCCGCCGGCGATCGCGCAGCCCGCGAGCGCGGCCACGTCCCGCCCGCCGCGCAGCACCTCGCGGGCCAGCTCGGCGGGCAGCAGGTCGCGGGGCCAGCCGAGCAGGTTGAGCGCCATCAGCGGCTCCCCGCCGATCGCGTAGACGTCGGAGAGCGCGTTCGCGGCGGCGATGCGGCCCCAGTCGTAGGCGTCGTCGACGACGGGGGTGGAGAAGTCGGCGGTGGACACCACGGCGCGGCCGCCGCCGATCCGCAGCACGGCGGCGTCGTCGCCGTCCGCTCCCCCGGCGAGGAGGTCGTCGCCGCCGCCGGTGAGCCCGGCCACGACCCGTTCCAGCTCGGCGGGCGGGATCTTGCTCGCGCAGCCGCCGCCGTGCGCGTACTGCGTGAGGCGGGCGACGGGGGCGAGGCGTGTCACTGGAAAATTTAACGCACAACTATCGCAAATGATCAACAAACGGACAGTACGGGTGCGGTCACCGAGGGCGGAGATCCTCGTCCGACCTGCACGGAAATGCGGGAACCCCTTGTCCGGACACGGCCCCGCGTGATGCGATTCCCTCCTGCAAGTCATTACTTACATCAAGGGGCGACATGGGGATCCAGGAACAGCAGGCCCACCTCGACCAAGCCGTCGCCGGGCGGACGATCTGCACGAGCCTCGCCGAGACCGCCGAGCGGCACGGCGCCAAACCCGCCTACTCCGACCGGATCGGCGGCGAGTGGACCACCCTCACCTGGGCCGACACGCGCACCCGGGCGCTGGAGACGGCCGCCGGGTTCGCCGCCCTCGGCCTGGAGCCCGGCGACGTCGTCGCGCTGATGATGCCGAACCGCTCCGAGCACGTCCTGGCCGACCTCGGCGCCGTCCACGCGGGCGGGATCCCCACCACCGTGTACGCGACGCTCGCGCCCGACCAGATCGCGTTCGTCGCCGGCCACTGCTCCGCGAAGTACGCCGTCCTGGACGGCAAGGACCAGCTCGACCGCTGGCTGCCCGCCCTCGACCGCCTCCCCGCCCTCCGCAGGATCATCGTCGTGGACGCCGCCGCCTGCCCGCCCGGCGACCGCTACCTCACCTGGGACGCATTCACCGAGCTGGGCCGCGCGGAGCTCGCCGCCGACCCCGCCGAGATCGACCGCCGCTGGCGGGCCGTGAAACCGGACGACACCGTCACGCTGCTGTACACGTCCGGGACGACCGGCGACCCGAAGGGCGTCCTGATCACGCACTCGATGGCGCTGCACGAGGCGGAGATGCTGCAGCGCAGCTCGGCCCCCACCGAGCACCCGTCCGGGATCTCCTACCTGCCGTTCGCGCACATCGCGGACCGGGTCCTCAGCTACTACCTGCCCGTCCGGCTCGCCGCCCACATCCACTTCTGCCCGGACCCGACGCAGCTCGCCGGGATGCTCGGCCAGGTGCGGCCGCACTCGTTCTTCGGCGTCCCCCGCGTCTGGGAGAAGATCATGGCCGGCATCCAGGCCGTGCTCGCCGCCGAGCAGGACGAGGCCAAGAAGCAGGCCGTCAACGCCGCCCTCGACGCGGGCCGCGCCTACGTCGCGAGCCAGGAGTACGGCAACACCCCCACGCCCGAGATCACCGCCGCGTTCGAGGCGGCCGACGCCGCGGTCCTCACGCCCATGCGCGCCCTGCTCGGGCTGGACCGCGTCCAGCAGGCGTCCAGCGCCGCCGCCCCGCTGCCCATCGACGTCGCCCGCTTCTTCGCGGGCCTCGGCATGAAGATCTTCGACGCCTACGGGATGACCGAGACCACCGGCGCGATCACCGCCAACCGCTCCGACTGCTTCAAGCTCGGCACCGTGGGCCGCCCCCTCGACGGGGTCGAGCTGCGGCTCGCCGACGACGGCGAGATCCTCGTCCGCGGCGCGACCTGCACGCCCGGCTACCTGGACCGCCCGGACGCCACCGCCGACCTCATCGACCCCGACGGCTGGATCCGCACCGGCGACGTCGGCCGCCTCGACCCCGACGGCTTCCTCACCGTCGTCGACCGCAAGAAGGAACTGATCATCACCGCGGGCGGCGAGAACGTCGCGCCGTCCCTCATCGAGAACCACCTCAAGGAGCACCCGCTCATCGGCCAGGCCCTCGCCTTCGGCGACCGCCGCCCCCACGTCGTCGCCCTCATCACCCTCGACGGGGAGGTGGCGCCCGTCTGGGCCGCCGCCCACGGCGTCGAAGCCACCGACCTGGCCGCGCTGGCCGAGCACCCCGCCGTCATAGACGAGATCGCCGAGGCCGTCGCGGACGCCAATGCCCGCCTGGCCCGCGTCCAGCAGGTCAAGAGATGGCGCCTGCTGCCCGCCGAGTGGACCGCCGAGAGCGAGGAGCTCACCCCGACCCTCAAACTGAAGCGCCGCGTCGTCCACGCCAAGTACGCCGAGGCCATCGACGCCCTCTACACCGGTTGAGACCAGCCGCACCGGTTAAGATCACCGGCGGAGGCGTGCGAGCGCCTGGTGGCCTCCCCGGCCTTCAAAGCCGACGGTCCCGAGGACCTCGGGACGGCGGGTTCGATTCCCGTACGCCTCCGCCACTCCGGCCGCACCTGCGGGTTTCCGGGGTACGGTGACCGTTATGGGGCGGATCACCGTGCGCAGGCCCGTGCTGCGCCTGAGCACGTCGGGGGCGCGGGGGCGCAGGCCCGACACGCTCGCGGTGGAGGAGCCGCTGGAGATCCGCGTCGCGGGCAAGCCGCTGACGATCACGATGCGGACGCCGGGGCACGACTTCGACCTCGTCGCGGGGTTCCTCGCGGCCGAGGGCGTGATCGCTGGCGCGGACGACCTGGCGACGATGCGGTACTGCGCCGACACCGAGGAGCAGAACACCCTGGACGTGGTGCTCGCGCCCGGGGTTCCGCCGCCGGACGACTCGATGACCAGGGCGTTCACGACGACGAGCGCGTGCGGGGTGTGCGGGAAGTCGAGCATCGAGGCGCTGCGCGCCGACCGGCCCTACGAGGTGGCGGACGATCCGCTGCGGCTCACGCCGGGCCTGCTGGCGGAGCTGCCGGATCGGCTGCGGGAGGCGCAGCGGGTGTTCGACCGGACGGGCGGCCTGCACGCGGCCGGGCTGTTCGACGCCGACGGCGGCCTGCTCGCGCTGAGGGAGGACGTCGGGCGGCACAACGCGGTCGACAAAGTGATCGGGTGGGCGCTGCGCCAGGGGCGGCTGCCGCTCACCGGGACGGTGCTGATGGTGAGCGGGCGCGCGTCGTTCGAGCTGACGCAGAAGGCGATGACGGCGGGCGTCCCGGTGCTGGCGGCGGTGTCGGCGCCGTCGTCGCTGGCGGTGGAGCTGGCCGAGGACGCGGGCATGACGCTCGTCGGGTTCCTGCGCGGCGAGACCATGAACGTCTACGCGGGGGCCGAGCGCATCGTCCTGTGACGTCGCGGTGGTGAGCCTCACCCCGGTGCCTCTTGACCGGACGGGGCGTTCGGCGATTTATTAACTCTGTGTCCAATAAAGTGGCGCTCGCTCACGTGCACGATGCGGCGGAGCTTGAGCGATTCCGTGACGTCCAGCGCCTGTGCTACCGGTGCGCCGACGAGGTCGCCGCCACGCTCGAACCGGGCGTGACGGAGCGGGAGGCGTGCCGGCGGATGCGGCGGTGGCTGCGCGAGCGGGGCGTGGACGACTGGCTGCACACGCCGTTCGCGTGGTTCGGCGACCGGACGGCGTTCCGCGGCTTCAAGGTCCCGACGCAGTTCCTCCCCAGCGGGGCGCGGCTGGAGGAGGGGATGCCCTACATCCTCGACATGGCCCCGGTGCGGGGCGGCTACTCCGCCGACATCGGGTACGGCGGGGTGCTCGGCGAGAACCGGATCTGGGAGCGGCTGGACGCCGACCTCGCCGCCTACCGGACCCTCATCCTCGGCCTCGTCCGCGAGCGCCGCACGTTCGCCGACATCTACGCCGAGGTGGACGCCCTCATCGACCGGCAGGGATACCAGAACCGGCACCGCAAGTACCCGGGACGGGTCATCGGCCACCAGGTCGGGATCATCGGCGGGATCCTCCCCAAGCGCGTCGGGTTCCCGTTCGGCGTGCGGTTCCTCCAGACCATCGGCCGCGAGCTGGTCAAGGAGCGCCTGGAAGGCCGCTCGCCGCTCTGGAACGGGGCCGCGCAGTCGCAGCATCCGCCGACGCCCGGCCTGTGGGCGGTGGAGCCGCACATCGGGTTCCGCGGCGTCGGCGTGAAGTTCGAGGAGATCCTCGTGGTCACCGTGGACGACGCGTACTGGCTCGACGACGACCTGCCCCACGTGCGCCGGTGGGAGGCCCGATGACGGACGTCACCTCGCGGCGCGTCCGCGGCGACGATGTCGACCTGGCCGTCTATGAGCAGGGCGACCGGTCGCGGCCGACCGTCCTGCTCGTCCACGGCTATCCCGACACGCACGCGGTCTGGGACGAGGTGGCCGGACGGCTCGCCGAGCGGTTCCATGTCGTCCGGTACGACGTGCGCGGGGCGGGGGCGTCGTCCAGGCCGTTCGGACGCAAGCACTACGCGTTCGAGCACCTCATGGCCGACATGCGGGCCGTGCTGGACGCCACCGCCCCTGCCGGCAAGGTGCACCTGGTGGGGCACGACTGGGGCTCGATCCAGGCGTGGGAGGCGGTCTGCACGATGCCGGAGCGCTTCGCGTCGTTCACCTCGATCTCCGGGCCGTGCCTGGACCACGTCGCGCACTGGACGCGGCGGACGCTGGCCCGTCCGACGCCGTCCAACCTGAGGCGGGCCGCGGGGCAGGCCGTCCGGTCCTGGTACATCTACTTCTTCCAGACGCCGGTGCTGCCCGAGCTGCTGTGGCGGGCGGGGATGTCCCGGCCGTTCGCGCGGGCGCTGGAGGTGGGCGAGGGCGTCCCGGCGCGCGAGGGCCACCCGGCCCGGACGATGGGGCGTGACGGCGCGTCCGGCGTCGGGCTGTACCGGGCGAACATGGTGCGGCGGCTGACCCGTCCGCGCGATCGGCGCACGGACGTGCCCACGCAGGTCATCGTCCCTACCAAGGACCTGTTCGTCTCTCCGCACCTGGTCGGCGGGCTGGCCGGGCGGGTCCCGGACCTGTCGCTGCGGCCGGTCGCCGCCGGGCACTGGGTGCCGCGCAGCCACCCCGACGCCGTCGCCCGCTGGATCGCCGAGCACATCACGGGCGTCGGGGGCGGCCCGCTCACCGCCGCCGAATCGCGCGCCCTGCGTCGCGCCAAGGTCGGGCCGGGCAGGCGGCCGTTCGAGGGCTCGCTCGTGGTCGTGACCGGCGCGGGCAGCGGGATCGGCCGCGCCACCGCGCTGGCGTTCGCCGAACGCGGCGCCGAGGTCGTCGCCGCCGATCTCGACCTGGCCGCCGCCCAGCGCACTGCCGAACTCACCGGTCTGCTGGGCCCGGAGGGGCACGCGGTCAAGGTGGACGTGTCCGACCCCGCCGCTATGGAGGATTTCGCCAAGTCCGTCCTGCACGACCACGGGGTGCCGGACGTCGTCGTCAACAACGCCGGGATCGGCATGGCCGGATCGTTCTTCGACCACACCGCCGACGACTGGCGGAAGGTCCTGGACGTCAACCTCTGGGGCGTCATCCACGGATCGCGGCTCTTCGCCGCGCAGATGGTGGAGCGCGGGCAGGGCGGCCACATCGTGAACACCTCGTCGGCGGCGGCGTTCACGCCGTCCCGGGCCCTGCCCGCCTACGCGACGAGCAAGGCGGCCGTGCTGATGCTGTCGGAGTGCCTGCGCGCCGAGCTGAAGGGCAAGGGCATCGGGGTCAGCGCCGTCTGCCCCGGCATCGTCAACACCAACATCACCCGGACGTCCCGCTTCGTCGGCCAGGACGGGGACGAGGAGGCCCGCAGCCGGAAGCGCGTCGCGCGGGCCTACGCGCGCCGTGGCTTCGGCCCGGACGGCGTGGCGGAGCAGATCGTCGCGGCCGTCCGGCGGGACAGGGCCGTCGTCCCGGTCACGCCGGAGGCGCGCCTCGGGTACGCGGCGTCCCGCGCGGCGCCGGGGCTCATGCGGCTTCTGGCCCGGCTCGACGTCGGCCGATGAACGGTTTACCGGCTCGGGGTTTCCCCAAGGGCCGGAACATGCGACCTTGGCAGGACAGGCCCAGCGGCCCGGCCCGCCCCGGCGGGGCCGTCCCCGCACGGGCCCGGAACGGCACCGGAGCGTGAGGCATGCGGATTCGCGACATCCTGCGGAGGAAGGGAGACACGGTGGCCACGGTTCGTCCCGAGGCCACCGTGCGGCAGCTGCTCGCCGTCCTGGCGGAGCACAACATCGGGGCGGTGGTGGTCTCGCCGGACGGCGCGTCCATCGCCGGGATCGTGTCCGAACGAGACGTGGTACGGCGGATGCACGAGCGCGGCGCGGTGCTGCTCGACCGTCCCGTCTCCGACATCATGACCTCGGAGGTCCGCAGCTGCGGCCCCGCCGACAAGGTCGAGGACCTGCGCCGCACGATGACCGAGCACCGGATCCGGCACGTGCCCGTCGTCGAGGACGGGCGGCTCACCGGGATCGTCAGCATCGGCGACGTCGTCAAGAGCGCCATCGACGAGCTGGAGAGCGAGCGCGAGCACCTGGTCGGCTACATCCAGAACGTCCAGTAGTCCCGCCTGGGAGGGCCGCCGGACTGTCCGTCCGGCGGCCCGCTCATACGTAGGCGGGCGGCTGGCGGGCGGGCGGGGCGGCCTCGACCTCGCGGAAGGCCAGCGCGAGCCGTTCGACGGCCGGGCGCAGCCTGTCCGGCGGCAGGACGTACGGCAGCCGGACGTAGTCCTCCAGGACGCCGTCCACGCCGAACACCGGCCCGCCGACGACCCGGACGCCGAGCCGCTCGGCCGCCTCGCCGAGCCGCGTGGCGACCGGCGCGCCGATCCGCGCCCACAGCGACATGCCGCCCGCGGGCAGCCCGAAGTCCCAGCCGGGCAGCAGCTCGCGCAGCGCCGCGGCCAGCGCGTCCCGGCCGCGCAGCAGGCTCTCCGCGCGCTCGGCCCGGACCTCCTCCACCCGCAGCAGCAGCTCCCGGACGATCAGCTGGTCCAGCACCGGGCTCGCCATGTCGAACGGCTCGCGGGCGATGATCAGGCGGCGGGCCAGCGGGGCGGTGGTGCGGATCCAGCCGATGCGCAGCCCGCCCCACAGCAGCTTGGACGCCGACCCGATGGTGACGACACGGCCGCCCGCGTCATAGGCGGCCAGCGGCGGCTCGCGCGGCGCGTCCAGGTCGAGGGCGAGATCGGCGAACGTCTCGTCGGTGACGAGGAACGCGTCGGCGCGGCGCGCGGCGTCGACGAGCGCGGCGCGTTCGGCGGCGGGCATGAGATGCCCGGTCGGGTTCTGGAAGTCGGGGATCGTGTAGGCCATCCGGACGGCGGCCTGCCGCATGGCGCCCGCGATCAGCTCGATGTCCCAGCCCTCGTTGACGCCGACCGGGACGAGCCGGGTCCCGCGGGCGCGGAGCGCGCCGAGCGCGTGCGGGTAGGTCGGGCGCTCCACCATCACGGCGTCGCCGGGCTCGGCGAGGACCTGCGCCAGCAGCGTGAACGCGTGCTGCGCCCCGGTGGTGACGACGATCTGGTCGGGCCGGGTCGGGACGCCGCGCGCCGCGTAGCCGTCCGCGATGACCTGGCGCAGGCCCGCCAGGCCGGCGGGCTCGTAACCGGGACCGGTGCTGTAGCGGGGCAGCTCGTCGACGGCGGCCGCGACGGCCTCGGCGAAGATCGCCGGGGCGCCGGGGGTGGCGCAGCCGAGGTCGATGAACGTGGGGTCGTCGGGCACGGGATGCGCCTTGCCGAACCGCCCGCCGTGCGCGGCCGCGACACTCGGCTCGGCGGACGACATCCGGACCGGGGGCAAGGCCGTCCAGCTCCCCGCGCCCTGCCGGCTCTCGATGTAGCCCTCGTCGCGGAGGCGGTCGTAGGCGGCGGTGACGGTGGTCCGGCTGAGGCCGAGCGCGGCGGCGAGGTCCCGTTCGGCCGGGAGCCGGGTGCGCAGGGCGAGCCGCCCGTCCAGGACGAGGCCGCGCACCGACCGGGCCAGCGCCGCGTAGACGGGCCGCTCCCCCGGGACGTCGCCCAGCAGCCGGGCCAGGTTCGGGCCGCTCACATACCGTGTGCTCACACAAGCCACTTTCCCATATTGGCCCTGTAGATACCAGTCCACTCTCGGGCAAAGTGGTCCAGGACGATGCCACTGATGGGTTTGGAGCGCGGCAATGGCCTTGATGGTGCGCCGGTTGGTGCAGCTGTACGTCGGATTGGCCTTGTACGGGCTGGGGATCGCCCTCCAGGTGGCGTCCGGGCTCGGGAACGACCCGTGGGACGTGTTCCACCAGGGCCTGTCCCGGCGCTTCGGCCTGTCGATCGGCGCCTGGATCATCATCGCGGGCGTGGTGGTCATGCTCGCGTGGATCCCGCTGCGGCAGCGGCCCGGCATCGGGACGATCAGCAACGTCGTCCTCGTCGGCGTCTTCGCCGACCTGTTCCTCTGGCTCCTGCCCGAGCCGAGCGCGCTCGCCGCGCGCTGGGCGTACCTGGTCACGGCCGTGCTGGTGGGCGGGTTCGCGACCGGCTGCTACATCGGCGCGGGCCTCGGCCCCGGCCCGCGCGACGGCCTGATGACCGGGCTCGCCGCGCGCGGCAGGTCCATCCGCGTGGTGCGGACGGGGATCGAGCTGACCGTGCTCGCCATCGGCTGGCTGCTCGGCGGCACCGTCGGGATCGGAACGCTCCTCTACGCGGTGGCGATCGGCCCGCTGACGCACGTGCTCCTGCCAGCCCTGACGATCAAGCAGCCCGCCCCGGAGCCGGTGCCCGAGCCGGAGGACCGGGAACCCGTCCGCGCCGCTTAGCGCGCGAAGAGGCGGACCGCCTGCTCCGCCAGTGCCGTGACGGCGCACACGGCGGCGGAGGGCAGGCCGCCCTTGAACGAGTCGGGGGCGACCACGACCCGCGGGCGGCTCACCGTTCGGCGGCGAGCGTGGCCAGGACGGTGGAGAACTCCCGGGGCAGCACCAGCGTGTCGCCCTCGTAGCGGGTCTCGAGGTAGGTCATCTCACCGGCGCGCCACCAGTACAGGTGCGGGCTGAGGGAGCCCGGCCCCTCCTCGTAAGCGCGGTGGGCCTGCGCCTGCAGCTCCGTGGCGGCGGCCACGGCCGTGTCGTAGCGGGCCCTCGGGTGGCCTTCGGCGAGGCGGAGCGGGTGGGTGACGATGAGGCTGCGGTTGGGGGCGATGACCAGCGCGCCGTGCGGGCCGATCGGCAGGTACTCCTCCAGCCACGCCAGGTGGGTCGCGACGTAGAACGTCCAGCCGTGCAGGACGGAGACGCGGACGCCGCCGAGGTCCTGCTCGTCGACCTGGAGCGGTCCGTCGCCGCGGACGTTCGCGCGGCCGAGCATGAACAGCGCGTCGCCGGAGACCGGCCAGCCGTTCATCTCCTCCTTGCTGAGCGTCCGGACGGACGTCGGCGTGTCGACGACCACGACCTCGATCAGGCCGGGCGCGAACGGGCGGGCGGCCAGCCCGCCGTTGTCGGCCTCGTCCGGGTAGATCCGGGTGCGCAGCAGATGCTGGGCGAGGTCGAAGTCGCTGAGGTCGAGGGGCTCCTCCATCGAGGTGACGATGGTGGTGACGTAGTCGGACACGACGGCCGGCCAGTCCGCGCGCGGCACGAGCCGGGCGAGCTGCCGCACGTCCCGCATGTTGACGGGCAGGCGCTGCGGGCCCTCCAGCATGACGATCTCGCCGGGGGCCTTGTGGCAGGTGTAGCCGAGGCTCTCGGCGACGAGCACGACCAGCGAGTCGAGGGTGCCGTCGTCCCACGGATGGGGACGTGCGTGGCGGCCGCTCATCGCGCACCTCCCGGGGGTGCTTCGAGGGTGAGCGCGCCGATGTCCGGCACGGCGGGGTCCGGGCCTGAATCAAGAACGGAAGCGGTGGTGTCGAGCACGGCGGGGGCGCCGAGCTCCAGCGTGCGCTGCCGCGGGCCGTGGCCCGCGGGGACGCCCGCGAGGACGGGGACGCCGAGCGGGCCAAGCCGCGCGGCGAACACCGCGTCGAGCTCGGCGGGGTCGCCGCAGTCGCGCCAGGAGCCGAGCGCGATCCCGGCGGCGCCGTCGAACCAGCCCGCCTGGAGGAGCTGGACGAGCATCCGGTCGACCCGGTAGGGCGCCTCGGTGACGTCCTCCAGGAAGACGATGCGGCCGGCGGCGGGCGGCGGCGCGTACGGCGTGCCGAGCAGGGCGGTGAGGAGCGAGAGGGTGCCGCCGGTGAGGGGGCCTTCCGCGCGTCCTGGCCGCAGCGCGTGCGTGCCGGGCAGTGCGACGGGACCGCCGAACAGGGCGGCGCGGAGGCCGTCGAGCGATTCGTCGGGCATGCCCTCCGATACGGCCGGGGCGAGGTCGGCGATCAGTCCGGCGGGCATGGGGCCGAAGGACGTGGTGACGCCGAGGCGCGTCCCGAAGGCGGTGTGCAGGGCGGTCACGTCGCTGGAGCCGTGCAGGATCTTCGGCCCGCGGCCGGACGCGGCGGACGCCTCCGTCGCGGCGGCGAGGGCGTCCCAGTCGAGCAGGTCCAGCAGGCGCGTGGCGCCGTAGCCGCCCCGCGCGCAGATCACCGCCCGGACGCCGGGGTCGCACCAGGCGGCCTGGAGGTCGGCGGCCCGTTCGGCGTCACCCCCGGCGAGCTGGTGCCACTCGTCTCGGAGCGGTCCAGAATGACCCAGATTGACACGGTCTAGGGCGTGCTTTGCGACCACCGGGTCAAGACCGAGATCGCGGAGCGCGGCGCAACCCGCCTCGAGGCGGGCGGGCTCGGCGGGACCGCTCGGCGCGATCACGACGACCCGGTCGCCGGGCCGCAATCGCCCGTGCCTGCGGGCCCTCCGGGACCGCGCCGGGCCTCCCGGCAGGCCGGCGCCGGGCGCGTCTGACGGCTCCTCGGCCGCCTCCGCGCGGGCGCCCCCGCTGTTCAACCCGATCCCTCCTCGCACCGCGACGGATAGAGCTTGTCAGGATCCGGACGCCAGCGGAAGAGGCGACCGGTCACGACCCCCCAACAGATCATCTCCCGGTCATCTCCCCGTACCGAGTGCGATTCGGGCGAGGCGCGGGAGCGTCTCGCCGATCGGCCGCCGCAGCACCGCGTCGGCCAGCCCATCGTACGGCGTCTCCGCCGCGTTGATGATCACCAGCCGGGCGCCGTGGTCGACGGCCTCCAGGCACAGCCCGGCGGCGGGCTGGACGGTCAGCGACGTCCCGACGGCCAGGAACAGGTCGCAGGACCGGGCCGCGGTGATCGCCGCGTCGAGGACGTCCTGGTCGAGCGCCTGCCCGAAGGAGATCGTCGCGGACTTCTGCACGCCGCCGCAGTCGGCGCAGGGCGGGTCGTCCTCGCCGGCGCCGACGCGGGCGAGGATCTCGGCCATCGGGGTGCGCAGGTCGCAGGACAGGCAGACGGCCTCGCGGGCGGTGCCGTGGATCTCGATGACCTTCTCGGCCGACGACCCGGCCCGCTGGTGCAGCCCGTCGATGTTCTGGGTGATGAGGGCGCGGAGCCGTCCGGCCCGCTCCAGCTCGACGAGAGCGGCGTGGGCGGCGTTGGGCCGCGCGTCCCAGATCGGGCTGTCGAGGCGGGAGCGCCAGGCGCGGCAGCGGACCTCCCGGACGGCGACATAGGCGTCGATCGTGGACATCGCCTCCGCCGACGGGTCCTTCGTCCAGACGCCCTGGGGGCCGCGGAAGTCGGGGATGCCGCTGTCGGTGGAGATTCCGGCGCCGGTCAGCACGGTGATCGCCTCGGCGCGGGGCAGCAGCTCGGCGAGCGTCTGGGGAGCGTCCACCCGCAACATGTTAGGCCCCGAACGGATATCCGCCGACCTTACGGAGCGTCACGGACGGAGCGGTCTTCAAAAGGTGACAAACTTGGCCCTGTATGAGGTCGACGCCGCACATCCTGGTGGTCAACGGCACCAAGGTCCGCCGCCCGGTGTTCATCCTGGGCGCTCCGCACTCGGGTGCGGAGCTGCTGGCGCGTGCGGTGAAACGGTCCCCCGGCTTCCATCTGACCACCGGCCGTCACGGCGTGCTGCGCGTCACCTACGCGTTCGCGCGGCAGCCGTCGATCGCGACGGAGCGCGAGAGGGGCGCGGCGCGGGTGCTGCGGGACGCCTGCGCCGAGGCGTGGCTGGTGTCGGCCCGGGCCTGCGCGCAGTGCCCGGACGAGTGCCGCGAGCTGGCCGGACTCCCGCCGCGGGGACGGGACCGCGCGGGCCAGGCCGTCCGTCCCGGCGGGGACCCGGCGGAGCCGTGCGTCGAGCCGTCCGGGATCGTCCGGTTCGCCGACGCCTCGCCCGACCTGATCTACAGCGCCGACGTGCTGCTGGACGCCTTCCCCGACGCGCAGCTCGTGCAGGTCATCCGCGACGGCCGCGACGCGGTCGCCGACATGCTGGACGACGAGCGCTGCCTGGCCTGGTTCAAGCCGGGCCTCGCCAACCTGGACACGGTGTTCCCGAACCCGTTCTTCGGCGTCGAGGACCACACCGAGCGGAGCCGCTGGCCGCGCGCCGCGCCCGCCGTCAAGTGCGCGCTGCGCTGGCGGGGGTCGGTGCGGCTCAGCGCGCGGCTGCGGCGGCAGGTCCCGGAGGAGCAGCTGTTCACCGTCCGTTACGAGGAACTGGTGTCCAAGGCGCGCCGCGTCGGCGCGGCGCTGTCGGAGTACCTGGACGCGCCGATCTCCAGAACGGCGCTGACCGGCCTCGTCCGCGCCGGGGAGCTCAGCGCCGAGGCGGGCGCCGGGGTCGGGTCGTGGCGCGAGCGGCTGACGGCGCGGCAGCTCGCCCAGGTCGAGAAGGTCGCCGGGACAGAGCTGCGGCGGCTCGGCTATCCCCTCGGCTCGGACCTCTGAGCGCTCACTCGGCTCCGAGCGGCTCGGTCTGGCGCTCCTCGTCGCGCTGGTGGGAGAACTGCGTGCGGTACAGCTCGGCGTACAGGCCGCCCTGGAGCAGCAGCTCCTCGTGCCGCCCGCGCTCGGCGACCCGGCCGCCGTCGATCACCAGGATCTGGTCGGCCTCCCGGATCGTGGACAGCCGGTGCGCGATCACCAGGGACGTCCGCCCGGCGAGGGCCGTCCGCAGGGCCCGCTGGACGGCCGCCTCGGACTCGGAGTCCAGGTGCGCGGTCGCCTCGTCCAGGACGACCACCGACGGCGCCTTGAGCAGCAGCCGCGCGATGGCGAGCCGCTGCTTCTCCCCGCCGGACAGCCGGTAGCCGCGGTCGCCGACGACGGTGTCCAGGCCCTCGGACATCGCGGCGACCAGCCCGCCGATCTGCGCGGCGTCCAGCGCGGCGAGGATCTCCGCGTCGGACGCGTCGGGGCGGGCGTAGCGCATGTTCTCGCGAATCGTGTCGTGGAACAGGTGCGCGTCCTGGCTGACCACGCCGATCTCCGCGCGCAGCGATTCGAGGGTGACGTCGCGGACGTCCACGCCCCCGATCCGGACCGCGCCCTCGGACACGTCGTACAGCCGCGACACCAGGTGCGTGATCGTCGACTTGCCGGCGCCGGACGGCCCGACGAGCGCGACGAGCCGTCCGGGCGCGGCGGTGAAGTCGACGTCGTGCAGGACCTCGCGGCCGGGGGCGGTGTCGGTGCGGGCGATCGACTCCAGCGACGCCAGCGACACCTCCTCCGCCGACGGGTAGGCGAACCGGACGTGGTCGAACTCGATCGACGGCGCCTTCGGAGCCTTCGTCAAGGAAGGGGCCTTCTCGTCGGACGCGCGGCGGGCCTTGTCGAGCGGACGGGCTTCATCGAGCGGGCGGGCGTCGTCGCGGTCGCGGATGAGCGGCTTGAGGTCCAGGACCTCGAACACGCGGTCGAAGCTGACGAGCGCGGTCATCACGTCCACGTGGACGTTCGACAGCGCGGTGAGCGGCCCGTACATGCGGGTCAGGAGGGTGGCGAGCGCGACGAGCGTGCCGATCTCGAAAGAGCCGTCCACGACGAGGGCGCCGCCGACGCCGTAGACCATCGCGGTGGCGAGGGCCGCGACGAGCGTCAGCGCGGTGAAGAACACCCGCCCGTACATGGCCGCGACGACGCCGACGTCGCGTACGCGCGCGGCGCGCCCGCGGAAGTTCTCCTCCTCTTCGGAGGGACGCCCGTACAGCTTGGCCAGCATCGCGCCCGCGACGTTGAACCGCTCGGTCATCAGCGAGCCCATCTCGGCGTCCAGCACCATCTGCTCGCGGCTGACGCGCTGCAGGCGCTTGCCGACCCACTTGGCCGGCAGGACGAAGATCGGGAGCAGCAGCAGCGCGATCAGCGTCACCTGCCACGACAGGATCATCATGGTGACCAGCACCATCGCCAGGCTGAGCACGTTGGACACCACCGACGACAGGGTGGTGGTGATCGCGCGCTGGGCGCCGATGACGTCGTTGTTGAGGCGGCTGACGAGCGATCCCGTCTGGGCGCGCATGAAGAACGCGACCGGCTGCCGCTGGACGTGCGCGAAGACCTGGCTGCGCAGGTCGTAGATGAGCCCTTCGCCGATGCGCGCCGAGTACCAGCGCTGCGCGAGGCCGAGCACGGCCTCCACCAGCGCGAGCCCGGCGACGGCGACCGCGAGCCAGATGACCAGGTCCTGCCGTCCCGGCAGGATGCCGCGGTCGATGATGGCCTTCAGCAGCAGCGGGTTGGCGACGACGATCAGCGCGGCGAACGAGTTCAGGGTGAGGAACAGCACCAGCTCGCGGACGTAGGGCCGCGCGTAGCCCGCGATCCGCCCGACGGTGCCGGGCTTGAGCTTCTGCTGGGTGACGGAGCCGTCCTTGCGGAACGAGGCCATCACCTGCCAGCCGTTGCCCGGCATTCCCATTGAGCACCTCCGAGGTCCGCCCGTACGCGATCAAGCCTGTGTAATCAAGTAAGCATCAGTGTCCGGTGGCCACAACGCGTGCCCCGACGGCGGCCTTCCCGCGTCCGCTCACGGCGTAACCGCCCGGCGCCGCGGGCGGCGGCGCCGCAGTGACGCCTTGGGGGCGGCCGGATGCGGGCAGAACGGCGTATGGACTTCAACGCCGCTCTGCGGGTTAATGATCATTACAATTTCAGGCTCACACCCCCCAGGAGCCCCAGTGAACCAACGCCTCCCGCGCGGCGGCGCCGGCGTGATCACCTTCACGGCCGCGCTGCTCGCCCTCACCGCGCTCCCAGCGGGGGCGGCCGGACCCACGAAGTCCGCGTCGCCCGTTCGCGCGCCAGCGGCGAAGACCCCGGTGCAGAACGGCGAGACGAAGCCGATCTACTCCCGCGCCGACGCCGTCACCCAGACCGTGGACATCGAGACCACGGTCGACAGCGACCGCGACGGCGTCCGCGACCGCGTCCGGATGCGGATCATGCGGCCGAAGGAGACCGACACGGCCGGGCTCAAGGTCCCGACGATCCTGGAGGCCAGCCCGTACTGGGCCGGGACGCACGATGTCCCGATGCACCCGGTCGACATCGACGACGCGCGCAAGCGGGGCCTCGCCCCTCCGTTCCGGAGCCTCGCCGAGATCTTCCCGGGCTACTACGACAACTACTTCCTGCCCCGCGGCTACGCCATCGCGAACCTGGACAGCATCGGGACGGGCGGCTCGACCGGGTGCCCGACGTCCGGCGACCGCGACGAGCAGGCGGGCGCCAAGGCCGCGGTGGACTGGCTGAACGGCCGCGCCCGCGGCTGGGCGCCGGACGGCTCCCCGGCCAAGGCGTCCTGGTCCACCGGCAACGTCGGCATGATCGGCCAGTCCTACAACGGGACGCTGCCGAACATGGCCGCCGCGACCGGCGTCGAGGGCCTGAAGGCCATCGTCCCGATCGCGGGCATCTCCAGCTGGTACGACTACTACCGCGCGGGCGGCGGCGTGGTCGCGCCCGGCGGCTTCCAGGGCGAGGACCTGGACATCCTGGCCAAGGTGGTGCTGACCCGCAAGAACCCCGAGGTCTGCGCGAAGGTCATCGAGGACATCGAGGCGACGCAGGACCGCGAGACCGGCGACTACGGCAAGGTCTGGGCGCAGCGCGACTACGTCGGCCAGGCGCGGAAGGTGACCGCGGCCGTCATGGTCGTACACGGCGTCAACGACTGGAACGTCAAGGTCAAGAACTCCGTGCAGTGGTGGAACGCCCTGAAGAAGGCGGGCGTCCCGCGCAAGCTGTGGCTGCACCAGGCCAGCCACGCGACGCCGTTCCGCTGGCGCGTCGAGGAATGGCTGCGGCAGACGCACCACTGGTTCGACCGCTACCTGTACGGCATCAAGAACGGCATCGAGCGCGAGCCGCGGGTGGACGTCGAGCGCCCGGACGGAACGTGGGAGACGGCCCGTGACTGGCCCGTGCCCGGGACCCGCACCGTCCCGCTCAGCCTGAACGCCGCGCAGTCGGGGCCGTCCGGGCAGCCGGGCACTCTCGGCCTGTGGCCGCGGCACGGCAGGACGCAGTCGTTCGTGGACGCGGGCAAGACCCGCACGGCCGAGCAGCTCCTCGTCAACGAGAACCAGGCGGACCCGAACCGGCTCGCCTACCTGACGGGGCCGCTGCCGAAGCCCGTCCGGGTGAACGGCATCCCGTCGCTCTCGGTGCAGGCCGCGCTCGACGGCCGGTCGCCGTACCTGACGGCGCTGCTGGTCGACTACGGCACCGACACCCGTCCGACGGGCGCTCGGGTCAACACCAGTGAGCAGGTCTGCTTCGGGCAGAGCGTCGAAGGCGACGTCGGCTGCACGATCCGGCAGACGCACAGGACGGAGACGGCCCCGTACAAGGTCATCACGCGCGGATGGCTGGACGTGCGGAACCGGCACAGCTTCAGCCGCACCGAGCCGATCAAGCCCGGCAAGACGTACACGTTCCGGTGGGACCTCGAACCCACCGACTACGTCGTGAAGCCCGGCCACCGGCTCGGCGTGATCCTGCTGTCCACCGACTACGACTACACGCTGCGCTACCCGGCCGGCACCGAGGTCGGCGTGCGGCCCGGCGTCAGCAAGATCCTGCTTCCGCTGGCGCGCGGCGGACGCGAGTCGCTCCAGTAGCCGCGGACGCGGCACGGCCTGAACGACCGGCGGGCCGGGGCATCACGCCCCCGGCCCGCCGGTTCGTTTCGCGGAAGGACCGCCGGTCACCTGGCGTTGAGGTCGCGGAGGCGGCCGAGCTGCTCGCGGCGCTCGGCGGCGCTCTGCTGTTCGAGGGTGTTCCCGGCGGCCTGCCACAGCAGCCGCTTCGTCGCGACGGCGGCGCCCGCGTCGACGGCGAGCAGATCCTTCACCAGGCCGCGGACGGCGCCGTCCAGCCCGTCGCGCGGGACGACGGTCTCGGCGAGCCCGATCCGGGCGGCCTCCTCGGCGGGCACCTTCCGGGCGGTCAGGCACAGCTCCAGGGCGCGGCCGATCCCGACGATCTCCACCAGCGGCTTGGTGCCGGTCAGGTCGGGGACGAGCCCGAGCGCGGGCTCCAGCATGCAGAACGTCGCGTCGTCGGCGACCACGCGGATGTCGCAGGACAGCGCGAGCTGGAACCCGGCGCCGATGGCGTGGCCGTGGACGGCCGCGACCGTGACGAGGTCGGGGCGCCGCAGCCAGGTGTAGCCCTCCTGCAGCTCGGCGATGAAGCGGTCGGCGGCCTCGGCGTCGGAGCCGTCCGGGAGGCCACCGCCCTCCCCCGAGAACATGCCGAGGTCGATGCCCGCGGAGAACGACGGGCCGGCGCCCCGCACGACGACGACGCGCACGGCCGGGGGGAGGGAGCGTCCGATCGCGGCGAGCCCGCGCCATGTCGCGAAGGTCATGGCGTTGCGCCGCTCGGGCCTGTTGAGTGTGACGGTGGCGACGGCTCCGTCCACGTCCAGGAGGAGGCCCGCCTCGTCGAGGTCCGGAAGCGATTCCGGCCGGCCGTTCGTGGTCGCGTCCCCCATGCGTCTTCCTCTCGATGAGCGTGCGGGCCCGCCCCGCCGTCCACGGGGCGGGCCCGGAAACCCGTCCGCCGCCGCGACCGAACCTTACTCGGTCGGCCGCGGCGACGGTTCGGGCCGTGCGCTCATCCGGGGGCGGTGTCCGGTCAGGACTTCTTGCCCCGGGTCGCGCCGCCGCGACCGCGCAGGTTGACGCCGGACTCGGTCAGAATCCGGTGGATGAAACCGTAGGAGCGGCCGGTGGCGGCTGCCAGGGCGCGGATGCTCTCGCCGGAGTCGTACCTCTTCTTCAGGTCCGCCGCCAGCTTGTCGCGCTCGGCACCGGTCACGCGGGTGCCCTTCTTAAGGGTCTCGGCCACGAGTACCTCCCGTAGTGATGTGGTGACCGCTGCGTTATCCCCCGCCATGATCAGTCATTCCCGGCTGTTCGGCTACCCACTCGGCCAGAAAAGATCTGTGGAACTCACCCCGCAGGTCACGCGAGCGCCACCAGATCGGCAAAGTCGTCACTCCAGATGTCTTCCACCCCATCCGGCAGCAAAATCACTCTTTCCGGCGCGAGCGCCTCCACCGCGCCCTCGTCGTGGGTGACCAGGACGATGGCGCCGGCGAACGTCCGCAGGGCCCCGAGGATCTCCGCGCGGCTGGCCGGGTCGAGGTTGTTGGTGGGCTCGTCCAGCAGCAGGACGTTCGCGCTGGACACCACCAGCATCGCCAGCGCCAGCCGGGTCTTCTCGCCGCCGGACAGGACGCCCGCGGGCTTGTCGACGTCGTCGCCGGAGAACAGGAACGAGCCGAGGATCTTGCGGACCTCGACGGGCGCCATCCCCGGCGCCGCGGACTGCATGTTCTCCAGGACGGACCGGTCGACGTCCAGGGTCTCGTGCTCCTGGGCGTAGTAGCCGACCCGCAGCCCGTGGCCGGCGACGACCGTCCCGGTGTCGGGCTCGTCGACGCCCGCCAGCAGGCGCAGGAGGGTCGTCTTGCCCGCGCCGTTCAGGCCGAGGACGACGACGCGGCTGCCCCGGTCGACGGCCAGGTCCACGTCGGTGAATATCTCCAAAGATCCGTACGATTTCGACAAACCCTCCGCGGTGAGCGGAGTCTTGCCGCACGGGGCCGGATCCGGGAACCGGATCTTGGCGACCTTGTCGGCCTGCCGCTCGCCCTCCACGCCCGCGAGGAGCTGCCTGGCGCGCCGGTCCATCTGCTGGGCCGCCTTGGCCTTGGTGGCCTTGGCGCGCATCTTGTCGGCCTGCGACAGCAGCGCGGACGCCTGCCGCTGCGCGTTGGCCGACTCGCGCTTGCGGCGCCGCTCGTCGGTCTCGCGCTGGTCGAGGTACTTCTTCCAGCCGACGTTGTAGATGTCGATCACGCAGCGGTTGGCGTCGAGGTGGAACACCCGGTTGACGACGGCGTCCAGCAGCTCCACGTCGTGGCTGATCACGACGAGGCCGCCCTGGTGGGACTTCAGGAAGTCGCGGAGCCAGACGATCGAGTCGGCGTCCAGGTGGTTGGTCGGCTCATCCAGCAGGAGCGTGTCGGCGCCGGAGAACAGGATGCGGGCCAGCTCCACGCGGCGGCGCTGCCCGCCCGAGAGCGTCCCGAGCGGCTGGGTCATCACCCGGTCCGGCAGGCCGAGGCTGGACGCGATCGACGCCGCCTCCGACTCCGCCGCGTAGCCGCCGAGGACGTGCAGCCGCTCCTCGAGGCGCCCGTACCGGCGGACGGCCTTGTCGCGGTCGGCGCCCGTCGCGGCCGCCATCGCGTCCTCGGCGGCGCGCAGGTCGCGGATCACCTCGTCCAGGCCGCGGGCGGACAGGATGCGGTCGCGGGCCAGCTCGCCCAGGTCGACGTCGCGGGGGTCCTGCGGGAGGTAGCCGACGGTGCCGGACGAGGTCACCGCGCCCTGCGCGGGCAGCGCGTCCCCGGCCAGCACCTTGGTGAGGGTGGTCTTGCCGGCGCCGTTGCGCCCGACGAACCCGACCCGGTCGCCGGGGTTGACCCGGAACGTGGCGGCCTCGATCAGCAGCCGGGACCCGGCGCGCAGCTCGATGTCTTTCGCGATGATCACAGTGACAGGGCTCCCCTGACGGACGGCTCGATGGACAGGCACGAAGAAGCGCGCCTCTCGGTCGGCGTCGTGACCGGGGCGCGCTCGAAGCGGGCCTGTCAGTTCGGGAGCGGAACCATCCGCCCAGTGTACGTGACCGGCGACCGGCACCGGTCATGCCGGATCCGGTGCGGGCGATGTGTGAACGGCGCGGGCGGGGCCAGGATGAGGGGCACGGGCGTGCGGCGGAGAGACACAGGGGGCCCCGGGGTCCCGCCACGAAGGAGCGTGAGACGAATGACGCAGGTCACGAGCAATCCACCCGAGGGCACGCCGAGCTGGATCGACATCGGCGTCCCCGACATCGACCGGGCCAAGACGTTCTACGGGACGCTGCTCGGCTGGCAGTTCCAGGACACGGGGCCCGAGGGCGGGCACTACAACATGTGCATGCTGCGCGGGGAGCCGGTCGCGGGGATGATGCAGAACCCCGACGACCAGCCCCCGCAGTACTGGTGGAACGTCTACTTCGCCACCGACGACTGCGACGGCGCCGTCAAGCGCGCCACCGACGCGGGCGGCGAGGTCGTCTTCCCGCCCATGGACGTGATGGACCAGGGCCGCATGACCATCGTCAAGGACCCGGCCGGCGCCCAGTTCGGCCTGTGGCAGGGCCAGGCCCACCCGGGCTCGCGGATCGTGAACGACTCGGGGTCGTTCACGTGGAACGACCTCTTCGTCCCCGGCGACGCCGGGCCCGCCCGCGAGTTCTACAAGGCCCTGTTCGGCTACCAGGTCGAGCCGATGCAGGACGCCGAGGGCCTGGACTACACCACCATCGCCCGTCCGGACGGCCGCTTCATGGGCGGCGTCCTCGGCGGAGAGGGCCTCGTCATCGGCGGCGGCACGGAGCCGGTCGCGTCGTGGCTCACCTACTTCGCGGTGGACGACGCCGACGAGGCCGCCCGGCAGGTCCGCGCGGGCGGCGGAACCGTCGATGAGGAGCCGGTCGACACCCCGTACGGGCGCATCGCCACCGTCCGCGACCCGTTCGGCGTGCCGTTCCGCGTGATGAAGCCCGCGCAGGGCCCGGAGTCGTGACCGGTGGGCCGTGGGCCCGGACGTCCGGGCCCACGGCCTGCTCTGGCCCTGGTCAGCCGCCGCGCTCGGCGGACAGCCGCTGGGTGATGGTCCGCTGCAGCCGCTGCAGCCCGGACGTGCCGACCAGCCCGATCTGCCCTTCGAGGTCGCGCAGCAGGACGTCCTCGTTCATCACGACCTCGGACGACTGCATCAGCACGGTGCCCTGCCCGGTGAAGTCGAATTGGTGCTCCTCGCCGGACTGCCCGCCGATCCCGAACGCCATCCGCGCGGCGCCGAACGCCCCGCGCATGTAGGAATGGTCGTAGTGGTGGCAGGGGGACGGGCAGTCGGCCCAGCCGAGCAGCGCCTGCGGGTCGACCCTGATCGGCGGCTCGACGAAGTGCACGGGGCCGTTGGAGGCGGCCACGAACCGTCCCGTCCCGATCAGCGTCAGGAACCCGGGGATGATCGACTGCTTGAGTTCCAGGCCCGGCTCGAACGCCAGGAGGTTCCCGGCCCGGACGGTGAGGTTCCCGTTCTCCAGGTCGAAGGAGTTGACGTCGAACCCGCGGTCGGCGAGGACGAGCTTCCCCTGCCCCTGCGCGACGATCCAGTCCTGCGCGTACAGCGGCGAGTTGAAGGTGTGCGCGACGAGCGAGTCGAGCGGCCCCGCCGACAGCGCCTCGAACCTGATCTGCCCGTAGTAGGCGATCATCTTGCCCTTCTGCGCGAACCACTGCCCGTTGAGGTCGACGCTGAAGGCGTACGGGTTGACGTTGTCGTTGGACGGAAGCGTGACCGGGTTCCAGGTCTGCGTCTGCGTGCCGTACGTGCTCACGGTCAGATCTTCCTCTCGCTGGCCTGGACGTAGACGACACCGAGTCCGCTCAGTTCGAGCTGGAACGCCTCGCCGGAACCGCGTCCGACCAGGTCGCGCAGCCCCACCGCCGTGGTGAGCTTGTTCTGCACCTGGCCGCGGTGCGCCACGTACGCCTGCGGGTCGACGTGCACGGGACGGTTCTGGCTGATCGGCAGCTCCATCACCCCGCCGTGCGACAGCACCGCGCACGAGCCGTGCCCCATGAGCGTCGAGGTGAACAGGCCCTGCCCGGTGACCGCGCCGCGGACGATGCCGCGCACGCCGCCCTGCTCGCCCATGAACATCGTCCCGACCTGGAGGGACGCGTCGTGTACGAGCAGCCGGTCGGCCTCGACGTAGAGGGTGTCGGCGCCCTGCAGGTCGATGACGGTGACGTACAGCCCGCCGTGCCCGAACAGGACGCTGCCCTGCCCGGTGACGTGCATCATCGCGCTGCGCTCGCCGGCGACCGCGCGTCCGAGGGTGCCGCCGATGCCCTGCCCGGCCGTCGCGGTCGGCGCGAACGACACGGGCCCGGTGTAGGCGAGCATCGCGCCGCGCTTGCTGTAGACCTCCTGGCCCGGTCCGATCGGCACCTGGAGCATCTTGGAGTTGATCGACTGGTATCCGGGCATCAGTACCTCCCGAGGGGGGACGACCCCCCACGCCCCTTGGCCGACTTCGTCGCCATCAGACCTCCAAGATTCCGCCGCGTTCGGACGGCTGGACGTACACCAGGCCGTGCCCCTGGTACCGGAACTGCACGCTCTCCCCCGATCCCTGGCCGATCACCGTCCGCCAGTTGACGTCGGTGACCACGTCCTGCTGGAGCTGCCCGTGGTGGCAGACGTAGGCGTGCGGGTCGACGCACAGCGGCGCCTGCGGCGTCACCTCCAGCACGATCGCGGGGCCCTCGGAAAGGATCGCGACCGTCCCGTGCCCTTCGACCTTGGTGGTGGCGAGCCCCTGCCCCGTGCCCATCCCCCGCAGCCCGACGAAGTGGACGCCGGTCTGCAGGTTCCCGTCCAGGGCGAGGAGGCTCTCCGACTCGACGAACAGGGTGTCGCCGGTCAGCGGGACGAGGGTCACCTCCGTCGCCTCGCTCGCCAGGTACACCGTCCCCTGCCCGCTGATCTCCATGAGGGTCATGCCCTCGCCGGCGATCCTGCGTTTCAGCGCGCCGCGCAGCCCCTCGCCGCCCGTCATGCCCTGGCGTTTGAACGACATCTGGCCCTCGTAGGCGACCATGGATCCGTTCAGCGCCCTGATGGTCTCGCCGCCGAGGTCGACGGCGAGCATCTTGGAGCCGTTCATTCGAAATTGCGCCACGAAGCGAGAAGATACAGCCGATGGCGGGGGGTGTGGGG
>NZ_SMKT01000354.1 GCF_004348735.1 Actinomadura sp. KC06 | reverse complement strand
CGTGTGAGCGGTCACGAGGTCTCTCCGATGATCTCCAGGAAGGCGTCCTCCAGGCGGCGGCCGGAGCCGGTGATCTCCGTGACCGGGCCGGCGGCGACGCGCCGTCCGCCCGCCATGACGACCGCGTGCGTGCAGGTCTGCTCGACCTCGGCCAGCAGGTGGCTGGAGACGATGACCGTCCGTCCGGCCTCGGCGTACCGGACGAGCACGCCCCGCATCTCGCGGATCTGCGGCGGGTCGAGGCCGTTGGTCGGCTCGTCGAGGACGAGGAGGTCCGGTAGCCCGAGCATGGCCTGCGCGATGGCGAGGCGCTGCCGCATGCCCTGCGAGTACGTCCGGACGGGACGGTCCAGCGCGGAACCCAGGTCGGCTATCTGCAGCGCCTCGTCCAGGTGGGCTTCGTCCAGGGGACGACCGGTGGCGCGCCAGTAGAGGTCAAGGTTGTCGCGGCCGGAGAGGTGTGGGAGAAAACCAGGTCCCTCAACGAATGAACCCAGTCTCGACAGGACGGGAGCACCGGGATAGACGCGGTGACCGAATATGCGCATCTCGCCTGAGTCTGGATGGATGAGCCCCATCAACATGCGCAGGGTCGTCGTCTTTCCTGCGCCATTCGGGCCGAGCAGCCCTAGCACCTGACCCTTCTCCACCCGGAACGACAGGTCGGCGACGGCCAGATGGCCGTTCTTGTACGCCTTCGTCAGGCCCGTTATCTCCAGCGGGACGTCGCTGTCCTGCTCGGGGGCGGGACGACGCCGTCCGGACAAGACGATGAGGAGAGCGAGCGCGACGCCCGCGAGCGGGAGAGCCCAGACCCACGCGGGGACGGGCGTCGGCGCGGTCGCCAACGACGGGACGGTCGGGACCGTCAGCGGCGACACCGTCCGCACCTTGTAGGTCGAGGGCTCCGCCGGTGTCGCGAACCCCAGGTCGGTGGTCGCGATGACGAGCCGGAGCCGGTGGCCACGGTCGAAGCGGTGGTCCATCGCCGGGAGCGTGACGGTGACGTCGCGTCCGCCGGACACCCGGAACGGTGCGGCAAGCCGCCGCGCCAGCGTCGCCGTCCCGCCGCCGGGGGCGACGTCGTACAGTTTGGCGAACAGCGGGCCGTCTCCGTCCACCCGGAGCCGGACGCTGGCGGCTCCCGTCAGCTGGACCGGCTCCTCCAGCGGACGCGTGTCGAACACGGCGAACTGCCCTGGTCGCTCAGCGGGGAACCCACCGCCGAGCGAACCGAGTGCGCCTAGCGAGCCGGAAGCGCCGCCGGCGCCGAGCGACCCCAAGCCCGGCACCGCGGAGATGGACGCGGGCGACCCGCCCGGCGGGTTGTAGATCGTCTGCTCCCGGCCGCTCAGCGGCATCTGCACGGGATCACGGGAAAGGCCCGGATACGTCCGCGTCGTCGCCTCGTCCACGACGACCCTCCGCGTGGACGAGTCGATCCCGCCCGACCGCGTCACCGTGAACCCGCCGCTCGCGGACGCCCCCTTCAGCCGCGCGTCGAAGAAGTCGAGCACCAGGCCCTCGATCCGCTCGGTCTCCGGATCGCCGCCGTCGTGGCCGCCCTGGAACCAGACCACCGACACGGGCGCGCCGTTGCGGGCGATCGCGCGGGCGTTGGCGTCGGCGTGGTCGAGCGGGAAAAGCGAGTCGGCCTGTCCCTGGACGAGCAGCGTCGGCACCCTGATCCGGTCCGCGACGGAGGACGGGCTCGACCGGCGCAGCGTCTCGATAGCCGTGGCGGTGGGACGGCCCTTCTCCGCGACCTCCTGGTACATCTCGCACAGGGACGGCAGGAAGCGTCCGCATGCCGTCCGGCCCGCGCTGCCGGTGAAGAACAGGCCCGCCCACAGCTTCTTGAAGACGCCGTCCGAGGGGCCTGCGCCTGCGGAGTTCGGGAACAGCGCGTCCGCGAGGCTGTGCCAGGTGATCATTGGCGCGATGGCGTCCACCCGCCGGTCGTACGCGGCGGTCATCAGCGCGATCGCGCCGCCGTACGATCCGCCCGCCATGCCGAGGCGCGGGTCGCCGGGCCCGTCGAGCCGGACGCCGGGACGCCGCGCCAGCCAGTCGATGAGCTGCCGGGCGTCCTTGACCTCGTAGTCGGGGGAGTTGAGCGCGATCTCGCCGGTGGAGCGGCCGAACCCGCGCGCGGACCAGGTCAGCACCGCGTAGCCGGCGCGGGCGAGGCGGCGCGCCTCGTCCGCGACGTCCCGCTTGCTGCCGCCGAAGCCGTGACCCAGCATGATCGCCGGCACGTCGGCGCGTCCGGCCGGGCGGTAGAACGTGGTGTCGAGCGTGACGCGCTGGTCGTCGCGCGGGCCGTCGACCACGGCGATGCGCTGGTCGGAGGCCCGGACGCGGGACGCGCGGTCGCCCGTGACGCCGACACCCCAGGCGGCGCACCCGGCGGCGAGCGCGATCGCCGCCCCGGCCGCTGCCCAGCGTGCGGCGCGCCCCGTCCTGCCCCACCACGCGCGGAACGCGCCCCCGACCCTCATGTTCAGCACCCTATGCGCGTGCGACCCGCCCCTCCTCGTCCGACGTGCGGAGCCGCCCCGGCGCGTCCGCGCGCGGGGCGTGGCGGCCAGGGCGCGTCAGTGCGCGGGAGCGTGGGGGGT
>NZ_SMKT01000353.1 GCF_004348735.1 Actinomadura sp. KC06 | reverse complement strand
GCTCAGTGTCTCGCGGGCTCGGAGATTGTATAAGATATTTATCCACACAACCGTTCCGCCACAGCCGCTCACCCCTCCTCTGCCACCAACGGGTCACAACGATGGCCTGTGCGGCGTGGCCTTATCGGAGTCATCCTCATATGCGTCGCGGCATCGGCGACAGGAGTGGCACTACGCGCTACGGCCGTCGACACAGGCCCAGTCCGTGACCTCGCTCGCCACGGCCGTACCGCCACCGCAGAGGCGGTAGTGACGAGCGACCCCCAGGCGAAACCCGGCGACGGCCGCCGAACGATCATCATCCGGGCGCGGGTGGAGGCGGTTCCGAGGGCCAAGGTCCGCGTCCCGGCCCTTCTGATCGCAAGTGACGACCGATGGCTTCACCTCGTCCCCAGCCAGCGGGTACGCCTCCACGGCCGGTTCGTCTCGCCTCGCGGCACCGACCTGCTCGCCGCGGTGGTGATCGTCCGGGGACCGCCCGCCGTCCTCGGGCCGCCGTCCACGATCCAGCGCGCCGCCGAGCATGTGCGGGCGAGGCTGCGGGCCGCGTCGTCGCGGCTCCCGCCCGACCAGCGCGGCGTCCTGCCCGGCATGGTCGTCGGCGACACCTCCCTCCTCGACCCCGCCTTGGCCGACGACTTCCGTGCCGCCGGGCTGACTCATCTCCTGGTCGTCTCGGGCGCGAACCTGGCGATCGTCATTGGAGCCGTCCTCGGGCTGTGCCGGCTCGCCGGCCTCGGCAGGCGGCGCGCCCCTCCCGTCGCCGTCTTCGCGGTGCTCGCCTTCATCGTGGTCGCCCGCCCGGAACCGAGCGTCCTCCGAGCGGCGGTCATGGGCCTCATCGGCATGCTGGCCCTGTTCACCGGACGGCAGCGTCAGGGCGTCCCGGCCCTGGCCGCCGCCGTCCTCCTCCTCGTCCTGATCGACCCCGGGCTCGCCCGCTCGTACGGGTTCGCGCTGTCGGTCCTGGCGACCGCGGGCCTGCTCGTCCTGGCGCCGCCGTGGCGCGAACGGCTGGCGCGCCGCCTGCCCGGCCCCCTCGCCGACGCCCTGGCCGTCGCGGCCGCCGCCCAACTCGCCGTGGCCCCGGTCCTGGTCATGCTCTCCGGCGAAGTGGGCGTCGTGTCGGTGTTCGCGAACCTGCTGGCCGCTCCCGCCGTCGCCCCCGCCACCCTCCTGGGCGCCCTCGCGGCAGCCACCGCGCCCCTCTCACTGCCCCTCGCCCAGCTGATCGTGTGGCCCGCCGGCCTGGCCGTCGGCTGGATCATCCGCGTCGCCCGCACCGCCGCCGCCCTGCCCTACGCCACCATCCCGTGGACGACCGGCGGCCTTGGCGCCGCGACCCTCCTCCTATCCGCCGGAGTCGCCGTCCTGATCCTCCGCAGCCGCCGCCTCCGCCTGATCGCGGCCGCGGCCATGACCGGCATCCTGATCGCCGTCCTCGTCCAGCGCGTGACGGCCCCCGGCTGGCCCCCGCCAGGCTGGCAGATGGTCGCCTGCGACGTCGGCCAAGGCGACGCCCTCGCCCTGTCAACGGGCCCCGGCCAGGCCGTCGTCGTGGACACCGGCCCAGACCCCGCGTCGGTCGACCGATGCCTGAGACGCCTCCACATCACGGACGTCCCGCTCCTCATCCTGACCCACCCGCACGCCGACCACATCAACGGCACGTCCGGCGTCCGGCGCGACCGCGCCGTCCACACGATCCTGACGACACCTCGCACGTCCGGCCGCGAAGCACGCCTCACCCACGGCCTGCCGACCCAGCCCGCCCAAGCCGGTCAGCAATGGCACATAGGCGATCTGACCCTCTCGATCCTCGCCCCGTCGGCCGTCGGCCCTTCCCTATCACCCGAGGACGACGGCACCACGATCAACAACGCAAGCGTGGTCCTTGTCGCCCGCAAGCCCGGCTTCAGCGCCCTCCTCGCCGGCGACATCGAAGCCGAAGCCCAACGCGCCCTGGAACCCGCCGTTCCGCCCGTCCACGTCCTGAAGGTCCCCCACCACGGATCCCGCAGCCAGGACCACCGCTTCCTAGCCGCCACCCACGCCGCCGTCTCCCTGATCTCGGTCGGCGAACACAACGACTACGGCCACCCGTCCCCAACGACCCTCAGACTCCTGCACAACCTCCACACCCGAATCCACCGCACCGACAAGGAAGGAGACATAGCCATAATCCGCACCAGAACCGGCATAGCAACCGTCCCCAGCCACACCCCGTAGCCCCGCACCACAAACACCCCACCGGCCCGCCCCATGACCCAACCAAAGCCACTCCTCTCGCCCACCCCCACGACCGCACGGACGCCCGGCACACCGGCCCAGCAGACCCAGACGACAACCGACACGGTCAGCACAAGTGCTCCCGCCAACCACTTGCCCCGAAGCCCACCGCTACGATCCAACGGCACGGACAGGGCTACGCCTTTCAGCACAAACCGAGACGAGACCAGGTGGGGGACTGTACAAATAACGGCGGATCTAACGATCAAGGAAGAGACGCCACATGACCGAGACCGCCGAGCCGTCCGCGACCGTGGACGAGTCCGTTGAACAGGGCCAGGACCAGGCCGTGAGGCCGGAG
>NZ_SMKT01000352.1 GCF_004348735.1 Actinomadura sp. KC06 | reverse complement strand
ACCTGCGCGACGGGCTTGCCGGTCTCCTTGACGATCCGCACCGCTCCTTCACGGAACTCCGGATCGAACCGGCGTCTCTTGTCTCCCACGACCCAACCATCTCTCTGGTTCAGGTCTCCACGCTACGAGGGGAAGCGCACTTGACCACGGCGCCCGCGTTGACCACGGCTGGCTTCATCTTGGCCTGCGCTGACCGTGGCCTGCGCTGTCCGTGGCGTCAGCCCTCACCTCGACAGTGTTCAGACCACGGCACTGCCCTGGCTTCGGTGCCGCCCGAAGCACCGTCGGCCTAGACCACGGCCGGCCTAGACCACGGCCGACCTGCACCTTGGCCTGCGCTGACCGCGGCCTGCGCTGACCGCGGCGTGCCCTGACCACGGCGCCCCGCCTCACCACGACACTGCTCCGACCACGACTCTGCCCTGGCTACGGCACCGCCCGGAGCACCACCGGCCTTGACCGCGGCTGGCCCTGACCACGGCCCGCCCTGGCCGTGACACTGCGGAAGTTCGGCCCGAGGCCACCGCGGTCCCGCTCAGACCACGCACCACGCTTGGCTATGGACCGTGCTGGCTATGGCAGCGTCCGGACCATGACACCGGGTAGACCACGCCGCCGCGCTGATCCACAGCGCCGGGTGGACTGCGTGTCGTCAAAGGTGGGACGGCACGCCGGACGGACTCGATCGTGGGTATAAAAGCGCGCTGCGCTGGCCACGGCACTGTCCATGTCACGGCGCTTCGCTGCCACGGCGTTGTGCAGATCACGGAGTCACGGCTGGCGCAACGTGGGCGACGGCGCTCGCGCAGGCCATGGCGAGGGGCAGATCACAAACGTGGGTGATCTTGGGGAGCGAGGATGGGTGCGGCGTGCGAGTGGTGCGTGTCAGGGGCGGGTCATCGCGGTGACTAGTTCGAAGGGGCGAGAGGTCGTCGGCAGTGAGGTCGAGATTCGATGCTTGAAGATTGCCTCGACGGCGCGAGCTCGGTAGCGACGAACTGTCGGAGACGCTGTGAAACACTGTCTGGATCGGAAGCTGGTGACCTTGACGCTCTCATCTCGCTGATCAGCGCCTTGAACCTTTCAGCGTCCCAACGCATCTCGGGCCCAGCGGTGTGCTGACCCTCTGCGCTCGGGCTCCCGCGCGCCATTTGCGCGGCGCGCGGGAGCCTACTCGCTTTGCGCCAAATTTGCTTCTTGACGGACGCTTCGTTCGCGTCGTCGTGCGCCCGCCGAGGTTCAGCGTCCTGCGGGGACGATCTTCTCGGTCTGCGTGAGGGCCTTGCCCAGGATGCCCGCCAGGTCCTGTCCGGTGCCTTGCGTGAAGATTGCGTGGTCGATGCCACGCTCCGCGAGACGCCCGATCCGGTCCACGGCCGCGTCCACCGAGGGCGGGCTGCTGAAGTAGCTCAACGAGGTCTTCTCGATCTCGGCGTAGTCGCGTCCCTCGCGCTCGCAGTGTTCGCGCAGCACATCCAGCTTGCGAGGCAGTTCTTCGCCGTCGAAAATGTTGCAAGCGTCGGCGTATTTGGCGACGTACCGGAGCGTCTTCTTTTCTCCGCCGCCGCCGATCAGGATCGGCGGATGCGGGGTACTCAGCGCAGGCGGCGAATTCAGCGGCCGCTCCAATGTGAAGTGTTTGCCCTCGAACGCTGATTCGTCGCCTTTCCACATCTGGTGAGCGATATTCAGCGTGTCCTCCAGCTTCTCAAATCTCTCCGCAATCGGCGGGAACTGAACACCGAGTCCTCGCGACTCGTCCGCGTTCCAAGCAGCCCCGATGCCCAGCCAAGCACGTCCGCCGGACAGTACGTCCAGCGTCGTCACCGTCTTGATGAGAATGCCGGGGTGCCGATAGGTCACGCCGGTTACCATTGTGCCGAGCGTGATTCGCTCGGTCAGCGCGGCTGCGTATGCGAGTGCGGAGTAGCTCTCCAGCATAGGATCTTCTGGCGGACCCACCACGTCGATTTGGAAGAAGTGGTCCATCACCCATAGCGAATGCAGTCCTGCCTGGTCGGCATCCTTTGCCATGCGGGCGAACGTCGGAGCGATCTGGTCCGGTCCGCCGGGAAAGGTGAAGCTGGGAATCTGGAGACCAATGCGCATGGCAGACCTTTCTCGTCCATCGTGACTCTGCGGGCTGGGCACTGTCGTCTCTCACTCTGCGGCCTGGAGTGCGCTCCAGGTCAAGCGCCGCTCGCAAACTGGCGCACCGGCTCATGTCCTACCGGCCCTGGCTTCCCAAACGCATGCCCGGAACAGGTGCTCGGCTCCCGTGCCCTGTCTCCGTCGGTGACCATTTGCCAAGGTCTGTCCGCACATCGTCGGGTGACGATTAAGCGCTAGCGCGCTTGCCGCGAGCTGCTCTTGTGAGCCCGCTTACATAAGTTTCGTCCCAGGTGGATATCGCCTAGGCTCCAGGCGCGATGGGTCTAGGAAAAGGAGCAATGGTGCTGCTGCTGATTCGGAACGCCAAATCTCAGGTTGGAAGTTCGTGGTGGGGGTGGCGCTGCGTACGGGGCCGCCCCTCCAAAGTCAAGGGCGCTTCGCGTCGCTTCGCGATGGACTTCGTCCACCCTTGACTTTGGAGCCTCTGCGGCCCCTGGTGCAGCTTTCGTCGGGCAGGC
>NZ_SMKT01000351.1 GCF_004348735.1 Actinomadura sp. KC06 | reverse complement strand
ACCCCCGACCGGCCACCCAGCCGCGCGAGGCCCGGCCGTGCGAGACCTGGCCGAGTGATCGGCACCGCCGGACTCGGCCGGATGATCAGCCGTAACGGGCTCGGCCGGGTGATCGGCCGTGGCGGGCTTGACCGGGTGATCGGCCGTGGCGGGTTCGGCCGGATGATCAGCCGTGGCGGGCTCGGCCGGATGACCGGCCGTGGCGGGCTCGGCCCGTTGATTGGCCGTGGTGAGGTCGGCCGGGCGATCGGAACGGCCAAGGCCGGGTGGATGATCGGAACGGCCAGGGCCGGTCGGGGGGTCGGAACGGCCAGGGTCGGTCGGGTGGTCGGCCGGTTGGCGGTCGCCGTCCTCGTGCTGGGCGGGGCCGGGTGCGCGTCCGTGCCCAGTGGCGGCCAGGTCATCACTGGCAAACCCGCTGAACGAGCCGAACGCGTCGATGACCCCTATGTCCGGCTGATTCCGGTGCAGCCGCGTCCCGAATGGGGGCCCGCGCAGGTCGTCTCCGGATTCCTCGCCGCGTCAGCGAGCTTCGACGACAACCACAAGGTCGCCAGGATGTACCTCAGCGGCCGGAGCTCCTGGAATCCGGGACTTCGCCCGTCCGTGACCGTCTTGAGCAGCCGTATCACCGAGCCGCAGGTCGTCAAGGCGACCGAGAACCAGGCGACGGTGAAGGTCACAGGAGAAGAACTCGGCACCATTTCCACCGACGGTCAGTACACCGCGTCCCCGAAGGGTCTTGAGGCTACGTTCCTGCTTGCGAAGACGCCGCAGGGAGTCTGGCGCATCACCAGCGTTCCCGGGGACGACAAGACCGGACTGCTGCTTTCCAAGGGCGACGTTGAGCGCGCCATGCGCACCGTCAACCTGTTCTTCTTCGCGCCCGACAAGCAGACCCTCGTCCCCAACGGCATCTTCCTGCCCGTCGTGAACCGGCAGACCTTGCCAACGCAACTCGTCCAGGCACTGCTGGACGGCCCTACGTCCTGGCTCAACGGTGCCGTCCAGACGGCCTTTCCGGCCGGAACCCGGCTGCGGCACGGCGTGCACGTCGACAAGGAGGCCGCCACTGTCGACCTCACCAAAGAAGCCCGCGCCGGCAATGTCGAGCAGATGTCGGCACAGCTCAGCTGGACGATGCGGCAACTTTCGGAAATCAAGCGGTGGCGGCTGAGGATCGACGGCGAGACCGTCACCCCCGAGGGCATGGAGTCCACCCAGCCCGTGCACGCCTGGGAGGCCAACTCACCCGACGGTCAGGTTCCGCAGGGCGAGTCCCACCAGAACGCGTACGCCGTTGGCCCGTCTGGCTTCCTCGGGACGCTGGAGAGCGACCGCGCCCAGCCCGTCGTGACCGGTGCCGCCGGGCGCCTCTCCCGCCCCGCCATCGCTCCCGATTACCGGGAATTCGCCGGTCTCAACCCTGCAGGCAATCAGGTTCTGGTGGCCGCACCCCTCACCGGCGCGCCCGCCCCGCGCGTGGTGCTCAACGCGCAGGAAGGGGGGCGCTTCACTGCCCCAACCTGGAGCCGTGACGGAACCCTGTGGGTCGTGGAAACCAAGAAAGACGAATCGTGGCTCTGGGTGCGTCCGCGTGGCAAACCGCCCGTCCGCGCTGCGCACTGGGGGCTGGGCGGCCGCGAGGTACGCGCCTTCCGCGTGGCTCGCGATGGTGTCCGCGCCGCCGTCATCGCACATATCGACGGCCGTCCCCAGATCCAGCTCGGCCGCATCGCCCACGCCCCCGACGGCTCACTGGACGTCGGCTCCTTCCTGCCCGTGAGCTCCGAACTCCAGGACGCCGTCGACCTCGCCTGGCGCGACTACAACACCTTCGCCGTCCTCGGCCGCGCCAAGCGCGACTCGCAGACCCTCCCGTTCCTGATGCCGATCAGCGGCAGCGCCATCACGTCCCTGGGCGTCGGGTCCCTCGGCGAGCCCCGGACGATCGCCGCCGCGCCCGGAGCCCCGATCTTGATCGGCACCCGCTCGTCCGGGAAGGACCAGGTCTGCCGCCAGCGCGCCCCGAGCAACTCCTACAGCCCGTGGATCTGCCCCACCCCGGCCAAGGACCCCACCTACCCCGGCTGACGCGCGCCCCTTCGAGAGTTATCCACAGTTCGCGCAGTTCGAGACGAACCTGCGACGGCGCGGGCATCGTCGTCCCCATGAACCTTCTCGCCGACTTGATCGACCTGCTGCTTCCCGAACGCTGTGCCGGATGCGGCGGGGAACCCGTCCTGCTCTGCGACGCCTGCGCGGTGCCTCTGCAAGGCCCCGCACGACCCGCCAGGACGGCCCCGGACGGCCTCCCGCCCCCGTGGACGGTCGCCACCTACGACGGCCCCTTACGGACGATCCTGTCCGCCTACAAGGAACGTGGCCGAACGGCCCTGGCCGTCCCGCTGGGCGAGGCCCTGGCAACGGCCATCCAGGCTGCTCTGACGAGCCTCGATCCGCCGCAGACCGTGGTATGTGTGCCGTCCAGACGCGGGACCATCAGGCGGCGGGGCCACGACCCCCTCCGCGAGATGGTCGCCGTCGCCCTGCACCGCCTACGCGCCGACGGCATACCGATAACGAGCCTGGACGCCCTGAGACAACGAAGACGGGTGGGCGACCAGGCGGGCCTGACCGCCGCGCAACGCCTCACCAACCTCGACGGCGCCCTGGAAACCACATCACCCGACCTAGCCGGACGCCAGGTGATCCTTGTGGACGACGTCATCACCACAGGCGCCTCCTTAGCCGAGGCGGCCCGCGCCCTACGCGCCGCAGGCGCCACCCCCACGGCCGCCTCGGCTAAGTACTGTCTCT
>NZ_SMKT01000350.1 GCF_004348735.1 Actinomadura sp. KC06 | reverse complement strand
CCCCGGCGCCGCCCGTCTCCGAGGCGATGCCCCCGCCCCGGCTCTCAACGGAGCGGTCACCGTTCGTCCGTCCCACATACCCGGACAAGCGACCCAAGGACACCTCTCCGAAAAGCCCGATCAACCTGCACGACCCCAACCACTGCCGGTGTCACAAGCCGGTGGGGCCGGTGTTCATGGGCGGCGTTCATGGTCGGCGGTGAGCGGACCGCGCCGCGTGTCCGTCGTCGGCCGCGCTCGGCCAAGAGCGATGCGGGGTGTCTCCTCCGAGAAGGGATTCCGCTGCGCACCGACATCCTCTCGGAGAAGGTCGATCAGCCTGCGTGAACTCGGCCGCCGTCGGTGTCACAAGTCGGTGGGGCCGGTGTTAATGAGTCGGCGGTCAGCGGGCCGCGCCGTGCGTCTGGCGTCCTGCGCACCTGGACCAGAGGGATGCGGGATGTCTCGTTCGAGAAGGGCGTTCCGGTGCGCAGACCCAGGTGTCGCCGGGCTCTCCGACGGTGTCGTAAGCCGATGGGGTCAGTAGAGGAAGGGAAGTGTCACGCCTTCGGTGCCGGTGAGGTCGTCGCCGCGGGATCGGCCCATCAGCCAGGCGAGCAGGGACGCCTCCGGACCCATGACGATCATGGCGCCATCGTTGTCGTCACCGAGCTCGCGGCCGGTGTCGGTGGCGCGCAGTCGCAGGCGCGGGGCGTCGTCGCGGCGAGCAAAAGAGGCGGCGACGCCGTCGAGCGTCCGCGATGTGAACGCCGCGGGCCAGTCGCGTGGCATGAAGCCGGCGTCGAGATCGACATGGTGGACGAGCACCTCGGTGAGCCGCGCGTCGGCGGCGCGGGCGGCCGGGTGGCGTGCGCCCGACGTCCATTGGACGGTCCGCGCCCACGCCTCGTCCGGCATCAGCGCGTAAGCGTCGGCGAACCGCCGGGCGCTGTCCCGCACGTCCGCCACGAGCGCGGCGGCGGGACGTCCGGCGCCGGCCTCGATCTCGGCGGCGCGGGCCTCCATGCTCGGGTACTCGTAGGACTCGACACCCGTCCGGGCCCAGGTGAGCAGGCGAGTGCCGCCGTCGGCGTTCCTGGCCACGTGCGTGAGGACGTGGCCGCGCGTCCAGCCGGGCAGCAGCGACGGCGCGCGAACGTCGTCGTCATCGAACCGCTCCGCCGTAGCAAGGAGCGACCGCGTCGCCGCACTGATCGCACTAAGCGTCACAACCGGCCTGACCGGCTTGGGCGCGTCGACCGGCTTGGGCGGGACGGTCGGCGCACGCGGATCGGTTGGGTCGGGGGAGCTCATGTGAAGGCGGAGGTGTGGGATTCAGCCCACTGGCGGAAGGTTCGGGGTGGGGTGCCTGTGATGTCCTGGACGGTCGAGCGGACGATCGACTCGTCCAGGGAGCCGTTCACGTAGAAGTCGAAGAACGCGTCGACGTATTCGGCGGGCATCTGGCCCGTCATCTCGGCGCGGGCCTCGTCGTCGGGTTGGGCCTCGAAGCGCAGGTCACGGCCTAGGACGTCACCCAGGATGGCGACCTGCTCGGCGGGCAGCAGCGATTCGGGGCCGGTCGGATAGTACGTCTGTCCCGCGTGACCGTCGTCCAGCAGGGCTTTGGCGGCGACGGCGGCGATGTCGCGCGGATCGACGGCGGCGGCGCGGACGTTCGCGAACGGCAGCCGGAGCGTGTCACCGGCGTTCAGTTGAGGGAGCCAGCGCAGCGCGTTCGACATGAAGGCGCTCGGACGCAGGACCGTCCACGGGAGGCCCGAATCATGGAGCGCGCGCTCGGTGACGATCATGTAGCGGGTGACGGCGTTGGTCATGTCGCCGCTGCCCGCCGATGCGCCCGAAAGCTGGACGACACGTCCCACCCCGGCGCGACGGGCCTCGGCGAGGATCCCCGGCATGTCGCGGTAGCCGGGGAGAAGGAAGACGCCTTGCACGCCGTCCAGTGCCGGAGCGAGTGAGGCGGGGTCGTCGAGGTCGCCGGTGACGTGTTCGACGCCGTCCACCGGCACGGGCGGCGGTCGGCGAACGAGGGCGCGAACGGGCTCGCCGGACGACGCGAGAAGGTCGACGAGCTCGGAGCCGATATTGCCGGTCGCGCCAGTGACCAAGATCATCGAAGTGCCTTTCACCAGGGGAGGGGACGGCCGTCGCGGAAGAACCCGCCGGTCGGGCCGTCGTCGGGCAGCGTCGCGGCCCACACGATGCCCGCCGCGCCCTCGGCGACGGGGCGTCCGCCGGGGCCGCCCATATCGGTCGCGACCCAACCGGGGCAGACCGCGTTCACGAGGATGCCGTCGGGGCGGAGCTCGGCGGCGAGCATGCGGGTCAGCGCGTTGAGCGCGACCTTGGACACGGTGTAGGCGGGCGTGCCGCCGCCCATGTCGGTCAGCGACGCGACTCCGCTGGACACGTTCACGATCCGTCCGTGGCCGCTGCGGCGCAGGTGGGGAAGGAGCGCCTGCGTCAGCCGCCACGGACCGTAGAGGTTGGTCTCGGTCGCCTCCCGGACGACGGACAGGTCGGCGGCCGACGCCCGCTGCCACGTGTCGTAGGTGATCGCAGCGTTGTTGACCAGGACGTCCAGGTGCCCGATCTCGGCGGCGGCGCCTTCGATGTCGGCGGACGAGGTGAGGTCCAGGCGCAACGGCGTCGCACCGACCTCCTTCGCCGCGCGTTCGGCCGCCTCCGGAGAACGCGCGCCGAGCAGGACTTCGTGGCCGCGTTCCGCGAGCTGCCTGCACACTTCGAGGCCGATGCCTCGGTTCGCCCCGGTAACGAGCGAAACCGTCACGCCGCCCCCTCCTCCCGTCCCACGTCGTCTGGGACGTCGCACAACGACCGCGCAGGCCCGCCCCCTAGAGGCTCACCGCCATGATCGCACGACACCACCACCCTCCAAC
>NZ_SMKT01000349.1 GCF_004348735.1 Actinomadura sp. KC06 | reverse complement strand
CCGCCCGGCACCCCCACCAGCACCGCCCGCCGAGGATGAACGAAATTCCAACCCCGGCCGCCGCACCGGCCGCAGTCCGCCTTGCCTGTTCCCTGCTGCTGCGTCATGGCGACCACGATCGGCGCAAACGCGCCCCGCACCCATTCCCCGGCGGTATCCCGCCACGGGATATACGCTCAGCAATGACGAGTCACGCGGAGGGAGACCCCATGTCGGGACGGGCGTCAGACCCGATCGCCATCCCCCAAACCCTGTGGGAACGCCCACAGATGACCGACGCCCTCCGCGCCCGCGACATCCGCACCGTCTTCCGTCTCGTCCAGCAGCACGCAGGCGCCAGCCAGACCCGAATCGGGATCGCCTGCGGCATGTCACAAGGCAAAGTCAGCGAGACCATGAAGGAGGGCGGCCCCCAGGTCCTCACCCTGGACGTCTTCGAGCGCATCGCCGACGGCCTCCAAATGCCGGACACCGCCCGCATGACCCTCGGCCTAGCGCCCCGTACCCTCACCCCGCCGATCACCGCAAACGCGACGGTCATCACACCCCGAGATGAGCCCACGGGCTTGGCCCCGGCCTCATCCCTGGGTTCCCTGGACGTAGATCCCGACGTCCAGGAAGGGGACCCCGTGCGTCGCCGGACCTTTACCAAGCTCGCCGGAACAAGCCTGTTCAGCGCCATCCTCGCCGACCTACCTGCAGACGGCGCACCCCTGAACGGCGTCGAGGCATTCGCCGCCGCGCTAGCCGGCTACCCCAACCTCAGCAGCGACCACAACCCGGCCGCGCTCAGCATGACCCACCTGGCCAAGGCCGTCGCCGCCGCCAAGCGCAACTACCAAGACTGCCGATACTCCAGCGTCATCAAGTCACTCCCCCCGCTCCTAACCGACCTGCGCACCGCATGCAACAACCACGAGGGAGACACCCGCCTCAGAGCCGAAGCACTCTCGGCCGAAGCCCACCACGTCGCCGCGAGCATCCTGCTCAAACTGGACGAAGAAGGGCTTGCATGGGTCGCCGCCGACCGCAGCATGCAGGCTGCCCGCAACAGCCAGGACCTCACGATCATCGGGTCAAGCGCCCGCATCATCACGCACGCCCTGATGAACGACGGCCACCACGGCGCAGCCACCCAGACCGCCAGCACCTACGCCGAACGCATCGACCACGACACTGACGACCGCAGCCCCGCATTCCTCTCCGTCTACGGCGCGCTCCTCCTACGCGGAGCCGTCGCCGCCGGACACCGCAGCGACCGTCACACCGCCGCCACCCTCCTAGACGAAGCCGAACACGCAGGGCGCGAGTTGGGCGGAGACTTCAACCACCGCTGGACCGCGTTCGGCCCCACGAACGTCCAACTTCACCGGGTGAACATCGCTCTTCGACTCGGCGACGCCGGAGCGGCCATCCAGGAAGCCCGCCGTATCGACCTGGACCGCGTCCCCCTCACCGAGCGCAAAGCAATACTCCTCCTCGACACTTCACGGGCCCTTACCCAGTGGGGCAAGCATGACAAGGCATATGACGTCCTCCGCTTCGCCCACCAGCTAGCCCCCGAAGAGATATCGGCCCGTCCCGCCGTACACCGCACGCTGCGCGACCTCATGGCCACCGCCCCGCCTAGCATCAAACGGCAGCTCAGAGACTTCACCACAGACATCGGGGTGCGCTTGTGACCGAGACCGACCGCCGCAAAGTCCTCTACGTCATCGTGTGCGCAGCAGGCCCCGCCGGCGACGTCGGAAAACTCGTCACCCTCGCCCACCAACAAGGCTGGGACATCCAGATCATCGCCACACCCTCAGCCCTGGACTTCATGGACACCCAAGCCCTAGAAGCCCAAACCGGCCACTCCATCCGCAGCGAATACCGCAAGCCCGGCCAACCCCGCTCCCCCAAGGCAGACGCCATCATCGTCGCCCCCGCCACCTACAACACCATCAACAAATGGGCCAACGGCATCAGCGACACCTACGCCCTAGGCATTCTCGCCGAAGCACCAGGACTAGACATCCCTGTCGCAGTCCTCCCCTTCGTCAACACCGCCCTAGCCTCTCGCACTGCTCTACAGCGCAGCATCGAAATACTGTGCGACGAAGGCGTACGGGTCCTGTTCGGCCCCGGCGAATTTGAACCCCACGCCCCCGGTACGGGCGACACTCGCCTAGAGAATTTTCCCTGGTCGAGACTCATGCTTGAAATCGACAAGGCCATGCCTCGACATTACCATTCCGAGTCTTCAACGCCAGGAGATGATGTAGATGAAAGAGCTTGATTCCTCTGGCATATTTTGGTTGCCGGACCACGAAAATGACCCTTTGTCGGGAAGGCTTACATATAGCCCGACGGGAAACATAATGTTGACACTCATTGGAGATTTTCAAAATAGCCTTCGAGGGCCGAAGGGGAAGATATTTGGCACTATCAAGTCTGGCGAGGTCACGCTACTTGATTGTTTCTCCAAGGGAGTTTGGCGCAGAATTCCCGGAATCAGCGAAAGTGGATATATTGCCAACTCAATGCTACTTGGACACATTTTCGAGGAGCCGGAACCACTTTTTCTCTCAGCTAGAGTGAGATTTAGTGATGTGGATAGCTGGATAGGGCGCACTCCTCTCGACGATCGAGACCTACAGGACCTTGACAATAGTAATTCCAAGCCCACAGTTAAAATCCAGCCGATCGAAGATTCCATTAGCTCATTCTCGCGAGGCAAAATAACGGTCAGACATGTGTGGAACTATCGTGACCGAAGCATAGCCGGACTTACGCTCTACCAAGAGCCTCACATTCTTATACAATATGATTCACCGACACCTTTCAAGGAGATAGCCAAGGACGTCGGGCGCCTGGAAAGCTTTATTACTCTTTGCATTGATGCGTCCATCGACTTGGATGAGTTCGTGGTGCGAC
>NZ_SMKT01000348.1 GCF_004348735.1 Actinomadura sp. KC06 | reverse complement strand
CAGTTGCCTCGCGCGCAGGCCCACGCCTGGAAGATGATCCGCATCGCGTTCCTCTCTAGCCGGGACGGGGGCGCCGCGGGCGGGACCCCCGGGCGGGGAATCCCACCCGCCGCGCCTTGTACGGCGGGCCGCCTCGCCGGGTCGCGACCGGGCCGTACGATCTGGGGGGCGGTCACCGGGCCCTCCGCCCCCGCGCGGACATGATCTCCTTGCCAAGCGCCTCGGGGGTCTCTGCCTCGATGAGCCGGCCGTTGACCATCGCCCAGTACAGGCCCGTGTAGGCCCCGTACCAGGTGAGCGCGCCGAACCGGCGCATGACCTCGGCCGCGCCCCGGACACGGGCCTGCCGGTCGGCAGCGGGCTGCCGGGTGGCGTCGCGCCGCGCGTACCTTGGGCCGCTCACCGCACGCACCCCGCGTCGGTCGGCGTGGTGGTGGCCTCGGTGCCGCGACCGGCCTCGATCTCCTGCGCGGCGGCGAGCAGCTCGCGGAGCCGCTCCTCCGACTCGGCGCGGATCCACGCGATCCCCCCGTTGACCGGGCCCCGGTAGGGGCGCCGGTGCGCCTCCCACGGAAGCAGATTGACGAACAGCTCGTACCGGCACGCCCACTCGGGGAAGTCCTTGCCGAGGCGGGCGAGTCGCGCGTCGAGGTCTGATGGAGGCGAGGTCATCGGGGCCATCTCCCGGTTGCGATGCACGGGTGGTGTTCCGGTCACCATCAGTGAATCTGTGGCGGGCGCCACACATCTAGGGGAAGACTGGGGATGACAGGGGGAGGGTCTCCCTCCCTGGGTCGTCGGAAGGTGCATCGCAGTGACCCCCGACAGCAAGGAGATCGGCCGACGCCTGCGCGCGGCCCGGGAAGAGGACCCGCGGTGGTCGCGCCCAGAAATGGCGCGGCGCCTGCGGGCTGCTGCTGATCCTGACGAGCGGGCCCGCCTGCCACACGTAGCGAGCCTGGTCGACCAAATCAAGCAGTGGGAGGCCGGCAAGTGGAAGCCGTCCGACCGGTACAGGGACCTGTACGTCCGCGCCACCGGCCGCGGCTGGGGCGAGCTTTTCGCCGCAGCCGACGAGCCACCCCGCCCCGTGCCCCGGCCTGATGTGCTGGCGATAGGTATGGCGACCGGGGCTGCTGCCATCACGCCCGGAATCAGTCACTATGGGCCTGTGGCGCCGGAACTCGTCGGCTACTTCCGCCAGCAGCTACCCGGCCATTACAGCGCCGACATGTGGCTGGGCCCTCACATGCTGATCCCTACCGTGGACGCGCAGACGCGGCTACTCCAGCAGTTGGTCACGGCCGCCGACTCGCCTGTCCGGCGCGGGCTGCTGGAGATGGGCGTGGCCTACGCGGCGCTGCTGGGATGGCTCTACCAGGACGCGGCCGATCTCGTCCGCTCCGCGCACTGGCGTGCCGCGGCCCTCGACATGGCGCACCGCCACGGCGACCTCCAACTCGTCTCCTACGCCCTCGCGAACAAGGCCATGCACGCCGTGGACACTGGGGACGGCGGCGCCATCGTCGACTACGCGCGGGCCGCCCTTGCCAACGAGCGCCGCCTCTCTCCGAAGGTCCGCGTCCTGGCCCTCGTCCACCTCGCGCACGGCCACGGCTTCCTCCGCAACTGTGACGCCGTCGACCGGACCCTCGACCGCGCCGAGGCCCTCGTCGACCAGGTCGACGGCGAATACCCGTGGGGGAACGCCTGCCGGCGCACCCCGCGGTACATGGGCATCCAACGCGCCACGGCCTACGGGCGGGCGGGCGCACACGACGAGGCGGCGCGGCTGTGGGACGAGATCCTCGGCGACCAGCCGGACGACTACCGGCGAGACACCGGGGTCTTCCGGGCACGGCAGGCCGCCGCGCTGGCCGCCGCCGCGGCCCCCGAGCCTGAGAAGGTCGTCAAGATCGCGGCCGGTGCTGCCACCGTCTGCACGGAGACCGGGTCCGAGCGGCTCCGCGCGGAGCTGGTCGCGCTCCCCGCCCACGCCTCAGCATGGGCCGACAGCCCACGCGGGAGAGACTTGGCTGAGATCATCGCCTCCGTCACCTGATCCCGGAGGTAGCCGTGACCATCCCCGATCCCCTGACGGACGACCAGATCGCCGAGCAGCTCGCCGCCCTGCCCGGCTGGGAGCGCGACGGCGACGCCATCGCGCGAACGTTCAAGCACTCGTACCACGAGACCGTGCACCTGGCGATGTACGTGGCGGCCAAGGCCCGCGAGGTCGGCCACCACCCGGACATCCACATCACGTGGCAGCGGATCCGGTTCGCGATAACCACGCACGACGCCGGCCACCGGATCACCGCGAAGGATTTCGAGCTGGCGCGCCACGTTGACGCGATTGCGACCGGGCACGGGGCCGAGCCGGTCTAGACTGACCCGTGCGATGCACCGGCGCCCCGCCCTTCTGTTGAGGGACGGGGCGTCAGTCTTTGTGTTCACAGGTAGCCGATCATGCCCGCCACGACGATCACCACCACGCCGAGGGCGTAGAACGCCACCACGCAGACGGCGATGGCAGCGAACTGCCGCCAGATCGCCGACGGTGCCACATAGTGCGCGGGCTTCGGCTCGTCGTAGTAGAAGGCGTATCCGGTGGCGACGTGGCCGCGCATGATCTCGGCGAACCGCACGGGGTCGCCGCCGGACGCTTTCCAGGCGGTTTTGCGGGCACGGCGCCGCGCGCCGATCTTCGCGTACTGGCGGGCCCGGCGGGCGTCGCGGTCTTGCATCTCGTCTCCAGTCCGGAGACGAGGAACCGCTCGTTCTTACAGCACTGGCTTGTTTGAATACCGATCCGGCCGAACTGCGCAAACCGCTGGTCGTACACCGTTTGACCTGGGAGTATTGCAAAGCCAGTGCTCTACCAACTGAGCTAAGGCCCCTTGGGCGGGGACAAGCCTACCTGTGGTCGGCGGGTAGTGGGGTGTTGGCGGG
>NZ_SMKT01000347.1 GCF_004348735.1 Actinomadura sp. KC06 | reverse complement strand
GCTTCGCACAAACCCCGGCCGTCACAGCACCCCGCAACAACCCCAACGCCCGCGATCGCGTCCGAAGGCAGGTTCGAGCCTGCGAGAACCTGATCGCGCAGCGAGCCGCCAGGCGAGCCGAAGCGATGCAGCGATCGCGCGCAGTGCTCGACGATGGAGGGCGCCCAGCGCCCGAAGGAGGAGAGAAGCGCAATATTAAGAGTGACCGCCGAAAAGGCTTGTGACGGAGCCGTCGGAGAAGACCTCGTTGATGGCGCGGGCGATCAGCGGGGCGATGGGCAGGACGGTCAGCTTGTCGAACTGCTTCTCCTCCGGGATCGGCAGGGTGTTGGTCAACACGACTTCAGAGACACGCGAGTTCTTCAAACGGTCGACCGCCGGGCCCGACAGGACGCCGTGCGTGGCGGCGACCACGACCCGGCTGGCGCCGTGGTCGAACAGGGCGTCGGCCGCCTTCACGATCGTCCCGCCGGTGTCGATCATGTCGTCCACCACGACGCAGGTGCGGCCCTCGACCTCGCCGACGACATCGAACACCTTCACCTCGTTCGCCACGTCCGGGTCGCGCTTCTTGTGGATGATCGCCATCGGGACGCCGCCCAGCCGGTCCGACCAGCGCTCGGTCACCCGCACCCGGCCCGCGTCCGGGGCCACCACCGTCACCTGCGAGGTGTCAAGCCGGCTCTCGAAATGGTGGGCCAGCAGGTCGAGCGCGAACAGGTGGTCGACCGGGCCGTCGAAGAAGCCCTGGATCTGCGCCGTGTGCAGGTCGACCGTGATCAGCCGGTCGGCCCCCGCGGTCTTGAACAGGTCCGCCATCAGCCGGGCCGAGATCGGCTCACGGCCGCGGTGCTTCTTGTCCTGCCGCGCGTACCCGAAGAACGGCGCCACCACCGTGATCCGCTTGGCCGACGCGCGCTTCAGCGCGTCCACCATGATCAGCTGCTCCATGATCCACTGGTTGATGGGCGCGGTGTGGCTCTGGATCACGAAGGCGTCGGAGCCGCGGACGGACTCCAGGAACCGCACGAACGTCTCGCCGTTCGCGAAGTCGTAGGCGGACGTCGGCGTGAGGTCGACGTGGAGGTTGTCGGCTACTTCCTTGGCCAGGTCCGGGTGGGCTCGGCCGGTGAAGAGCATCAGCTTCTTCTGGCCGCTCGCTTTGATCCCACTCACCTCTGACAACTCCCCCTCAATGGAATATGCCTTCACGTGGGTTGTTGTCCCCACTCCCCGCGCACCACAAGAGTCCGGGACGCGGGTTGCCATATTGTTCGCGGAGGACGCCGCTGTCCTCCACCTCCCCGCCATGGGGCGGGGCAGTCTTCGCCGGACGCGCCGGGGTTACGGCGCGTCCTCCTCATGGGCCTCTTGGGCCTCGTCCGCCTCGTCCGCCTCTTGTGCCTTCCGGGCCCGGCGGGCGGCGTCGGCGGCGGGCGTTCCCGCGCGCTTCCGCTCGACCCAGCCCTCCACGTTGCGCTGCCGCGCCCGCGCGACCGCCATCGCCCCCGGCGGGACGTCGTGCACGATCACCGAGCCGGCGGCCGTGTAGGCGCCGTCGCCCACCGTCACCGGCGCGACGAACATGTTGTCGCTGCCCGTCTTCACATGGGACCCGATGACGCTGCGGTGCTTGCGCACGCCGTCGTAGTTCACGAACACCGAGCTCGCGCCGATGTTCGAGTGCTCGCCGATCTCCGCGTCGCCGACATACGTCAGGTGCGGCACCTTCGTGCCCTCGCCGATGTCGGCGTTCTTCGTCTCGACGAAGGTGCCGATCTTGCCCTTGCGGGCCAGCCGCGTCCCCGGCCGCAGGTAGGCGTACGGCCCGACCGTCGCCTCCGGCCCGATCTCCGCCTCGACGCACACCGCGTTGATCACGGACGCGCCGTCGCCGACGCGCGTGTCCGTGAGCGTGCAGCCGGGCCCGACGCTGGCGCCCTCGCCCAGGTGCGTCCTGCCGTGCAGCTGCGTCCCCGGATGGACTTCGGCGTCCCGCTCGGCGGTCACGTCCACGTCGATCCAGGTCGTCGCAGGGTCGACGATCGTGACGCCGGCCCGCATGTGCGCTTCGAGGATCCGGTCGTTCAGCTGCCTGCGCGCCTGCGCGAGCTGGACCTTGTCGTTCACGCCCTGCGTCTCGACCCAGTCGGCGGCCAGGTGCGCGCCGGCGCGATGGCCGTCCCCGCGCACGATCGCGACCACGTCGGTGAGGTACTCCTCGCCCTTGGCGTTGTCGGTGGTGACGCGCTTGAGGGCGTCCGCCAGCAGGGCGCCGTCGAAGGCGTACATGCCGACGTTGATCTCGTTGATGGCGCGCTGCTCTTCGGTCGCGTCCTTGTGCTCGACGATCGACGCGACGCTGCCGTCCGCCGCCCGGACCATCCGGCCGTACCCGGTCGCGTCGGGCATCTCGGTCGTCAGGACGGTCGCCGCGTTGCCCTCGTCCTCATGCGTCCGGACGAGCGCGGTGAGGGTCTCGCCCCGCAGCAGCGGGACGTCGCCGTTCAGGACCACCACGGTCCCGTGCAGGGCGCCGGTCTGCTCCAGCGCCATCCGGACGGCGTGGCCCGTCCCGTTCCGCGGCTCCTGGACGGCCGACTCGGCGTCCGGCGCGGCCTCGGCGAGATGCTCGACGACCTGCTCGCGGCGGTGCCCGACGACCACGACGAGCCGCTCGGGCTCCAGCTCGCGGGCGGCGTCCAGCACATGGCCGAGCATGCTTCGCCCGCACAGCTCGTGCAGCACCTTCGAGGTACGGGACTTCATCCTGGTGCCCTCGCCCGCGGCGAGAACGATGACGGCGGCCGGGCGGCTCGCAGCACTCACAAGGAGGCTCCTCGGCATCGCGGACGGGATCGGTCACGAGCGCGCCCACCCCGCGACATCCCTGTCCACCAGGCCGGACGCACCCGACACGGGCAGGATACCGCCCGCCCCCCACCTGTCACCC
>NZ_SMKT01000346.1 GCF_004348735.1 Actinomadura sp. KC06 | reverse complement strand
GGAGGAGGTCGTGCAGGGCGGCCTTGCCGATGCGGATCGGGGGGTTGGACCAGATCGCGGCGAAGCGGAGGCGGGGGTCGAGATCGTCCGCCAAGATGAACCTTACATTGTCAAGGTCGGCGGCGTTGGCATTGCTCTCGGCGAGGTCCAAGGCTCGCTGATTAACGTCCACGCCCCAGACCTTCGCCTGGGGAGAGCGCTTGGCGAGGGTGAGGGCGATGGGGCCGTATCCGCAGCCGAGGTCGAGCAGGTCGCCGTGCCGGGGCGGGGGCGGGACGGTCTCCAGCAGCACGCGGGTGCCGGGGTCGACGCGGTCGGGGGAGAAGACGCCGCTGTCGGTGTCCAGGCGCAGGTGCAGGTCGGGCAGGACGAGGTCGACGGTGCGTCGGCGGCTCGCGGTGCCCGGCCGTTCGGCGAAGTAGTGTTCCCCCACGTCGGCGAACCGTATCAGCGGTCAGGGCAGGCGGGAGAACCAGGCGAGGGACGCGCCTCCGGCGGCGAGGGCGAACAGCAGCGCGATGCCGGTGTAGCGGGCGGCGACGTCGCGGTGCTCGGTCTTGAAGCCGAGGGAGCTGCCGATGTTGGCGTAGACGTCGCGGAGCTGGTCGGAGTCGGCGGCCTCGTAGGCCTTGCCCTCGGTGCTGTCGGCGAGGGCGCGCAGGGTCTCCTTGTTGACCGAGACGCTGGTGGTCTCGCCTTCGATGTCGACGGTGCCGTAGGGGGTGCCGAACGCGATGGTGGAGACGGGGACGTGCGCGGCACGGCTGGCGTCGATGGCCTCCTGGACGGAGCGTCCGGTGGTGTTGTCCCCGTCGGACAGCAGGACGATGTGGGCGGGCGGCGGGTCCTGGCTGGCCTCGGCGTCGAAGGACCGGACGGCTTGGAGGCTGGTGAAGACGGCCTCGCCGATGGCGGTGCGCTTGGCGAGGACGAGCTGGTCGATGGAGGCGACGGCGGCGGCGCGGTCGGCGGTGGGCGCGGCGATGAGGTTGGCGCTGCCGGCGAAGGCGACGACGCCGACGTTGAAGCGGCCGGGGAGTTCGCCGATGAACTTCTTGGCGGCGGCCTTGGCGGCGTCGAAGCGGCTGGGCGGGACGTCCCTGGCCATCATGGACAGGGAGACGTCGATGGCGACGAGGATGGTGGCGCGGTCGCGGGGGACCTTGACGGAGTCGGCGGGCCGCGCGAACCCGATCATCATGAGGGCGATCATGATGAGGAACAGGCCGGCGGCGACGTGGCGGCGCCAGCCGGGGCGGCGGGGTGCGATCTGGGAGAGCAGGGCGAGGTTGGTGAAGCGGACGGCGTGCTGTCCGCGGCGCAGCTGGAGCAGGACGTAGAGGGCGGCCAGGGCGGGCAGGACGCCGAGGAGCCAGAGGCGTTCGGGTGACAGGAAGGTCATGGGCGCACTCCCGCTGTGTTGACTTGCCGGCCTGCGGCGCGGCGCTGGCGGAGGGCGAAGCGGGCGATGTCGGCGATCCAGTCGCGGTCGGTGCGCAGGACGAGGTGGTGGGCGCCGCAGCGGCGGAGTGCGGCGCGGGTGTGCTCGCGTTGCGCGGCGGCCGCGGCCGCGTAGCGTTCGCGGACGCGGCGGCTGAGGACGATCTCGTGGACGGTGCCGGTCTCGGGGTCGGTCATCTCGACGAGGCCGACGTCGGGGAGGTCGAGTTCGCGGGGGTCGATGATCTCGATGGCGAGGACCTGGTGGCGGGCGGTGAGGCGGCGCAGGGGCCGTTCCCAGTCGGGCCGGGCCTGGCCGGCGGTGTCCCGGCGGGCGCCGCCGTGGCTCCCGGGGCCGCCGTGGGCGTCGTGGGTGCCGTCGGGGGCGAGGAAGTCGGAGATGACGACGCGGAGGCCGCGGCGGGTCTGGCCGCGGTCGAGGGCGGCGATGGCGGAGGCGAGGTCGCGCTGGGGTGCGGTGCCGGCGCGTCCGGGGCCGGGGCCGGTGCGGGGGGCGCCGTCGTGGACGGATTGGGCGTCGAGGGCGGCTTGGAGGAGGGCGTAGAGGGCGGCTTTGCCGGTGCGGGCGGGCCAGCGGCGCATGCCGTCGGTGTGCAGGAGGTAGGCGCCGGCGCGGTCGCCGAGGCGGACGGTGAGGAAGCCGACGGCGGCGAGCGCGGCGACGGCGAGGTCGCGTTTGATCATGGTGCCGGTGCCGAAGTCCATGCTGGGGGTGAGGTCGAGGAGGGCCCAGGCTTCGAGTTCGTGGTCGGCGATGAGGTCGCGGACGTGGGGGGTGGTGGTGCGGGCGGTGACGGCCCAGTCCATGTGGCGGACGTCGTCCTCGCCGGGCTGGTAGAGGCGGGCTTCGGCGAGTTCGGTGCCGGGGCCGGGGAGCAGGCCGAGGTGTTCGCCGTTGAGGAGGCCGTCGAGGCGGCGGGTGACCTGGAGTTCGAGGCGGCGCAGGGTGCGTTCGGGGGCGAGGTGGGCGAGCTTGCCGCTGTGTCGCCGGCGGGCCGCGGTCATGCGGTGGTCACCGCTGCCGATCCGTGGTTCCACACGACGCGGGGCGGGGGGACGGCGGTGAGGATCTGGTTGACGACGTCGGCGGCGTGGACGCCGTCGGCGAGGGCGTCGAAGGTGAGGACGAGGCGGTGGGCGATGACGTCGCGGGCGACGGCGCGGACGTCGTCGGGGAGGACGTAGTCGCGTCCGGACACCAGGGCGAGGGCGCGGGCGGTGGCGGCGAGGCCGAGGGTGGCGCGGGGGCTGGCGCCGATCTCGATGACGCCGCGCAGGTCGGGGAGGCGGTACTGGTCGGGTTCGCGGGTGGCCATGACGAGCCGGACGATGTAGTCGGCGATGAGTTCGTGGACGGCGACCTCTTCGGCGGCGCGCTGGAGGCCGGCGAGGCGTCCGGTGTCGAGGATCTGGGTGGCTTCGGGCGGGTCGACGCTCATGCGCTGGAGGATCTGGAGTTCCTCGTGGGCGGCGGGGTGGTGGACGTCGATCTTCATGAGGA